>JASLXL010000167.1 GCA_030740335.1 SAR202 cluster bacterium
GCCAGTACCTGATTGACCATTCCGACAAGCTGTTGTTCGCCCGCGACATATACGACAATAAGCTAATGGACCACCTCAAGACCCTCGATCTACCCTCGGATGCGTCAGACAAAATAATGTATGGCAACGCGGAAAAACTGGTCGGTGCTGCAAACGGTTAGTCGGGCAGGGCTGGCCATGCCGAGTAACGCACAGGCTTGTAAGGCTGGGCCTAACACGCCGACAGGAGGCGAGTTGCCCTACGCGAAGGTCGAGGAACATCCAAAGGAGAGTGAGTCAGGGCCCAATGTCTGGCTCAACTACTACACCCCTCCAAAACTGCCTTCGGAGTGCCAACCCGGCTCGCCGGTTGGCCTCGATGCCGTAAAGCTCAAGGCCATCGAGCCCGACATCGAAGTTCTTTACCAGACCCCAGCGGAGTTCAGGTCGGCCCTGGGGGCGGTTAAATAGGCGATGGGGTGGCTATCAGCCGAGTCGCAAGCTAGTCGACGGGCGTACATTAATCCCCCTCGCCCACTCCTCACACCTGCCCTTGCGTGACACTCATCACGTGATACCCTTCGTGCAATACGCCATTAACAGGAGGTCCCGACGTGGGGATTTACGAACGACTAGGAGCCAGGGCGATAATAAATGTCGCGGGTGCATCGACCCGAATCGGAGGTGCACTCATGCCTCCCGAGGTGGTCGAAGCGATGTCAGAAGCCGCTCTGCAGTCGGTTTCAATGACGGAGCTTCAGGCAGCCGCCAGCCGCACCATCAGCGAACTGACTGGATCCGAAGCGGGCTACGTCACCTCCAGCGCGTCATCCGCCCTCACCCTCGCCACCGCTGCCATCCTGGCCGGCCTGGACCCGGCCAAAATCGACCGGCTCCCTGACACCACGGGCGTGCCCAACGAGGTGATCATCTCCAAGGAGCAGCGCACCGGCTACGACCACTCCATACGACTCGCCGGCGCGCGGCTTGTGGAGATCGGGATGAACGAGGCGGCGGCAGGAGGCGGAGTCAGGCGCACTGAGATATGGGAGTACGAGTCTGCGATAACCTCGCAAACCATCGCCATCGCATACATCGCCGACCGCAACGCAACACCGCCGCTAAAAGATGTCGTCGATGTGGCCCACCGCCACTGCCTCCCCGTCATCGTGGACGCCGCCGGCGAGTTGCCGCCCGCGTCCAACCTTCGCGCCTTTGTCGATACCGGGGCAGACCTCATCGCCTTCTCAGGTGGCAAGGCGATTCTCGGGCCCCAGTCCACGGGTCTGCTGCTAGGCTCCAAGGCGCACATCGCGTCCGTGGCCCTGCAACACCTGGACCAGGACGAACGCTTCGATGTATGGGAACCACCGGAAGATTTCATAGATAAGTCTGAGCTTGTGGGGCTGCCGCGTCACGGTATCGGGCGTGGATTCAAGGTCGCCAAGGAGGAGATCGCGGGCGTGCTGACGGCGCTACACCTCTTCGTAGAGGGCAAGATAGGCGCAGACTTTTCAGGACAGCGTGGTCATCTGGAATATCTCGCCGATGGCCTCAGTGGCCTCCCTGCAGAGCCCAGAATATTCGAGGACCCCGTCACCGGCGCACCTGTCATGCATTTGGAACTGGATGCACGAGCCATCGGGATGTCCGGCACAGAGGTGTGCAGAGAACTCCGGGGAGGCGACCCGGGAATCTTCCCGGGGGAGGGCAAGCTGGACGAAGACACCCTCATCGTCTCCGCGTTCACGCTGGACCAGTCACGCACCGAACAACTAACACGTCGTCTCCGAGAGGTGCTGCGCACACCAAGCTAGGGGTGCTTAGCACGCTAAGTTGGGCGAGGCTAGACACACCCTTATCGATGGTGCTTCTGCTCACGCCAGGTTGGGCGGGGCAACGCTGCCTAACTGCTAACCCGCCTGATCGCTTCCTCCCGGCCCAGTCTTGAGGGGTGTGCAAAGGAGCTGCGCCCCTCTGCCGGGAGTGTGAAGGTGGCCCCTCACATAACATTACTATTTTTTTTCCTTTTCCCGGGGCGAGATGGCAGGCCCCACCAGCCACACACCACAAATACAACGCCTACCGGAACTTGAACGCATACAGGTCGGCGTCCTTCAGCACAACACGCAGCTGTACTACCCGCCCGGCGAGGTCGCCCACACTCGGACCCTCCTTCCACGACATTGCACCGTCGATCTCGTCGCCGAACTTCTCGGGACAGTCGGCGAGCCCGTACTCCGGAATGACATTCCCCTCAGCATCCTGTATCTCCACCTGCACCGAGCCAACTGCCGATGTCGAGTAGTTAAGTTCCAGTTCGCCGCCCTCGAACACCAGGGGTTTGGTAGTAAATTCACCGCTCCCAAAACCTGCGTTCACCGATACAAAACCATCCGTACGGAGTGTGTAGCGTCTGATATTGACGGACGGATAGCGCATGTTCTCGACACCGTAGATCGACATCTCCTTCGGTGACGTGTGCAGAATCCCAACATCCATATAGATGCCTCTCTCGTGCCAGTTACGTGAATCGAGGGCCGGGCGAACGAACGCCTCTTTGAAGGAGCGATCGAAGCGCAGCCCATCGCGACTGGACATGAACAATATGTCGTTAACCCCGTCCCCATACTCCCATGCTGGATCCGGAGTTCGCTCGACCACAAAGCGCGAAGGGAACATGATGTAAGTTCCCGGCGCTCTCTCATAACGTACGCAGGAGTTCGTATAGAAGTGCTCGGTGGGCGTCTCGCCCGTATCGATATCGACCAGAGGCGTCCAGTTCAGAAAATCCTCCGAGGTTGAGCGCCGCACCCAGCGCACTCCGCCCTTAAATGGACCGCCGCTTCCGGCCGAGCCGCGAGCATAGAGCACGTACTCCCCTCGCCAGGCGTCCCACATCGCCACGTTGTGAGAGTCGAACGGCGGATCGGTCAGGATTGGTTCATCCCGCAACTTTCGCCACTTCAGCCCGTCCGCGGAGACATAGGCCTCAAGTACATGGCGATCCGGTCCACGGGCAACGGCCTTGTACCGCTCGTCCTGCGCCGCGTCCGGGTTATCGTCGATGAACGGAGCGAAGCAGTCGCTGGGCCCCTCAAATACCAGGTTGTTCTTCTTGGACCCGTTGTACTCAATGAGCCCAACGGTCGGCTTTTCCCAAACAATACCGTCTGCGCTCTCTGCGTAGGCGTGGAGCATGGCGTTGCCAGAGTACTGGTCGTCGGTCCGGTACCACATACGGTACCGGCACCCATCCAAAACGATGGTGTTGTACGCGGTGATGCCGGAATCCCACGGGAATTCAGGCGAGATCGCCGCCTCGCGACGGACCGGTGAGTGGAGGCGTCGCTCCACCCCGGTGGACTCTGCCATCCAAAAATCGTCAACGAACAACTGACGATCAGTGCCAATCTCAATGGGAGTCTTGTCCATTTCTTTATTTACCTCTTCCTCCATGGACTCGTTTCCTAGGCAAGAACCCTACAGCCACCGTAATCACGTGTCAACCTGTTTACAATTGACACCCACGTACGGGACAAGTATCTTAGTCCGGTCTCGGATCGGAACAGAAAGTAGAAGCCTGAGGGAGCAAAATGACCGATAAAAAATACCGAGTTGGCATCATAGGGCTTAGTGGAATCACATCCGGAGTGCCGGCTCTACCCGGCCCACGCGCAGCATGGCAGGGGCGTAAGTTGGGACCACCCTTCGATCGTGAGATCATAATTGGCCACGCAGCATGTCTTGCCCTGATGGACAACGTCGAGCTAGCTGGATACTGCGACCTCATGCCAGACCTGCTTGATGACTTCGGCAAGAACTGGGGCGGAACCTGGTCCAACGCCAAGCGCTACACAGACTACAAACAGATGCTTGCCGAAGCCGACCTGGATATCCTCACTGTAGGTACAGGGGACAACCGCCACGCTGATATGGTCGTGGACGCTGCCAACGCCGGTGTGAAGGCGATCATGTGCGAAAAACCCCTGGCCACGACGATGGAAGACGCGAATCGCATGCTCAAAGCCTGCGAGGACAATGGCGTTCCGCTGAGCATCGGCCACACCCGAGCCTGGGATCCGATATACCACAAAATTCTGGACATGATCCGCGACGGCGAGATCGGCCAAGTCAGAAGCATAGTGGCTTCAATGGGCGGCCCACGCGCGATGATGTTCCGCAATGGAACCCACGTGTTACATGCAGTGGTCTTCTTCGCGGACTCAGAGCCCACCCACACCATCGGACTGCTTGAAGAGGGCTTCGATCACTGGGACGAGTACCGTGGCGACGGTGGCAAGAAGCCCGAGAGTGAGCCCGCAGTGAGCGGCATCATCAAGTTCGCCAATGGGGCTAGGGCATATTTCGACTGCACCAAGGAGGCATCTGGGACCTCTCTGGTCACGATCGCTGGCACCAAGGGGAAGTTCACCATCGGGCTCAATGACGGCTGGGCAAAGCTGGAGACCGAGGACGACGAAGGCGACACCATAAGCCGCATCATCAAGCCTATGGGCATAGTCAGCACCTATCAGTCGATGGGCTACGTAGCCGCCTACGAAGAACTGATCGCGCTGGCAGAGGGCGGCAATAAGGGCGAGAGCGTGGGCAGTGGGCGCCAGGGACGGCACGTCGTGCAGGTTATGAATGGGTTCCTGAAGTCACACCAGGCCGGATCAGCGCTAGTAGAAGTGCCACAGTAGTACGCACTCCAGGAACATAGAGAAACATATATCTAGGACATCATTCCGATAGGGAGATAGACAACTGTGACAGGGAAAAGGACTTTGCGGGCCGCCATGGTGGGTCTCCGCCACGGCCACATGGGAAGTATCGGAACGGAGCATCCGGGCTACATCCAGACCTTCAAAGGGCTGGATGATGTCGAGGTCGTGGCCTATTTCGAGGATACTGAAACCGAGCGTCTTGCTCCGGTAGCTACAGAAGATCCCGGCGCGAAGACATACACAAGCCTCGATGATCTGATCGCCAACGAGAACTTCGATGTGGCAATGGTCGGGCTCCCCGCGAACGAGGTCCCGGCTGCCGGAATCAAGCTCGCCGAGGCCGGCAAACACTTCTACATGGAGAAGCAGTTCGCCCGCCGGGCCGAAGACCTGGCGGAGTTGGCTCGCGTTGTTCAGCGCACAGGTGTAAAGGTCTTCGCTGGCTACCCCTGGCGATTCCACCCAGTGATGAAAGAGATCCGGTCGATCATCGACCAAGGCCTACTGGGCAAGCCCCTCTCAATAGAAACCCGCCTGGTCACGTCACAGGTGCGGCCCGGCAGTCGAGACCCGGAAGCTTTCTCCTATAGGGATGCGACCCAGGGCGGCGGCATCGTCCACCACCTTGGCGGCCACCACCTGGAGGCGATGCGCTTTCTGATGGGCGAGGTCAAGGCGGTCCAGGCAATGGTGGGACGGCCAGTCGGATACATCGAGGCGCCGTTGGAGGATGTGGCGATGGTAGCGCTCGAGTACGAGAACGGTGGCTACGGCTCGCTACACGAAGGCTTCTTCTCTCCTCCAGGGTTGTCGGGCGGCGGCGACGGCTACCTCGCCTACCGAGGACTCGAGGGCTGGGCGGAGTGGAAGCCCTTCACATCATATGGCCTGACTGCAGGCAGCACTTCCAGGGAATGGCGGGGCGCCCCAATCCGTGAGTTCAAGTACACTCCGAAACCCTACGTTGGCTACGGTGAGGACGACTGGTTCCACAACTATGTCGACGACTTCATGGAAGTCATCCGGAACGACGGTGATCCTGCACTCGGCGTGATGGATGCCCTGGCGGTCGCCAGGGTCATCGACTCGATCTACGAGTCGTCCCGAAGCGGTCGCCGTATCGAGGTCGAGTACGGGCTCTAAAAGGCCTGCACACAAACGCCCCTTCTTCAGTCGTTTGAAAAGGGACACTTGGGAGAGAGAAACCACCCGCGATCGGCAAGTCGTCGGTTTCTCTCTCCCTCCCTTATTAAGCAGTCCGCCAGTATTAAACAGCCCCACCAGACATTTGAGATGAACTGTCGCAGGCGGGGGCCTAACGTGCATGTTCTAACAAGTGCAAATCACACGGAGTCCAGCTTGCGCCTGACCATAGTCTTGTCCATCATGGTCCTTGCGGTGGCCGCTTGCAGCCAAGACAAGCCGGCCCTAACAAGTACCCCGGTGCCCATGGTGGCACCGACCGCCACGGTAGTACCTGCCACTCCGGCAGCAACCATCACCCCCACACCCACACCGGAGCCCACCACGTACCGCGTCCTGCTGCCCGACGGCAGGCCTCACACGACGGCAAATGTTCGCAGCGGTGATCTTTTGGGTGACGGGAGCCTGCAACTGTTGGTAACCGAGCCCTTGTCCGGTCGCATTACATGGTTGCAAGGCCTCGACAACTACGTGGAGTTCTCGGACGGCCTCACGGAGCCGGTCCGGACCCATGTTACAGACCTCGATGGCGACGGTGATCAAGACCTGCTAGTTGCCGATATCGGGTTCCTGCGCCCCACCAACAAGAAACTCGGCAGCGTAGTCCTATTGAAAAACACCGGAGAACAGCAATTCACACCGGTGGTACTCCTCGATGATGTTGGACGCGTGGCCTGCGCAGAAGCGGCCGACCTGGACTGGGACGGTGACCTCGACATCGCAGTCTGCGTCTTCGGCCACTTGGACGGCAAGACCGTCTGGCTTGAGCAAACCGGCAACCTGGAATTCGTCGAACACCTGCTAGACGACCGCCCGGGGGCGATACATGCCTACCCGATAGACGCGGATGGGGACGGCGACCTGGACCTGGCCGTAGCACTGTCACAACAGTTCGAAGAGGTGATTCTCTACCGCAACGACGGGCGCGGTCACTTTGAGATGGAGGTGCTCTTCAAAGCCCCAGTGGAGTATTATGGCCTATCCGGGATCGAGCCCGTCGACCTGGACGAGGACGGCGATATCGATATTCTGTTCACCAATGGAGACACTCTGGACTTCCCAGAGGAGCAGATAGACATCTCGCCCAACAATTTCTATGGGCTTGCCTGGCTGGAAAATGACGGATCTGGAAACTTCGCGCACCACGAGATCACTCGGTACTGGGGAGCCTTCGCGGTCAAGGCCGTAGACCTGGACGGCGACGACGATCTGGACTTGGTCTTGTCAGGAATGCAGATAGCAAACATCTATCCTGAGGCTGATGTCCAGAACGTCATATGGATGGAGAACGATGGAGATCAGAGCTTCATTCGTCACACACTGGACATCGCATTGCCGCCACTGATGCTCACGCTGGAGGTGGTTGATGCCGACGATGATGGGGTACCCGATATAATAGGCGGCAGCCACGACTTCACGGGGCGAGAGGTCGGCCACAGGCTGGTGGTTTTCAACATCCCCATCGATAACTAGATCGTAGTCCAACATAGCGAGAACGTATGACCACGACACTCTTCGACGTCCCCACCGACGATGAGAGTCGTAGGTTGGAGCAGCGAAAACGTAGGAGCTGACCGACGAATGGCCACAGCACTAAGTAAAAAGAGAGTCGTGGGGTTGATTCTACTCGTCGGAATCCTGTCCGTATTCCTCTCCTTCAACAGATTCCCGAAACTGGATACCGTCCGGGAAGACCTCGACGTCGTATCGGGACCCCAGACCGAGTGTTTCCAGGGTTTCTGTATCGAGCAAGACCCTGAGTCCAGCCTGGTCGAGAGGTGGTGGGACTTCTCGATAGAGTACCTGAACCTCGTAACCATTGGCATGATCTTCGCCTTCGCGGTGGCGGGCCTGGCCGAAGGCTTCCTCTTCCCGAGCAGGGGTGGAGGAGCCGCCATATCTGGAGGCAAGTTGAGTCGAACAATCAAGGGATTGGCGGCCGGTCCGGTCATGAATCTCTGCTCGGCGTGCGTCGTGCCCGTGGCTGCGGCGTTCCGGAGGCGGGGTGGAGGCATCGAAGGCACCCTGGCGATGGTGCATGGGTCGTCTACGCTCAACGTGCCGGCGCTGATGATGGCCGCGATGGTTTTCACGCCTGTGCTCGGGGTCAGCCGAGTGCTTCTGAGTCTATTGGCAGCTCTGGCCGTCGGACCCCTCGTGGCAAAAGTAGTATCAGGAT
>JASLXL010000168.1 GCA_030740335.1 SAR202 cluster bacterium
ATATAGGCGAGCTAATTACAGGCATGGCCGTAATGGTGGGGCTAGTCGTATTCTTTTCCACCAACATGCTCATCGGGCACATTTTTATCCCGTCCTTGGTGGCGTCGTCTCACATTCCTGAGAAACTGCAGAAGGTGCGGCCCGTTTTCTACGCACTGGCGGTCATCTCGTTCGCAGCGACGATCTTTGTACTGACCATAGTGATAGATCGGGCTGGCGTGATCAGAGATATATACGAGACATTCTGGATCGATGGCGGGCGGGACTGACTCGCAGCTTCCCGTCATATTAAGAGATAACTAAGGCAGGACACTCGGTTGCTTCCAGGCGATTTTAAAGCCCCTGAGCGTAACAAGAGGAATGTCTTCCTCTTTGCTTCTATCGGAATGGTAGGACTGGGTGGACTCGTAATCGCCTTAGCCATCGGTGCGTTCGTCTTCTCCGCGTGGATGGGACTGCCGCTAGATGCCTTTGGTCTGAACGAGGGGCCAGATCAACCCATTGCCTTCCCGCATACAGTTCATGTTCAGGACATGCAGATTGACTGCACCTTCTGCCACAGGACAGTCACGACCGAAGCGGTCGCTTCCATACCGTCCGAGGGTCTTTGCCTGACTTGCCACAAAGTGATTGGAGACGACTTAGCCGGCGTTGAGCTCCTACGCGAACTTGGGGCCAACGATGAGCCGATCAACTGGGTCCGGGTCCATCGTGTCCCAGATCATGTGAAATTTGTCCACGAGGCCCATATCAGGGCCTTCTCGGGTACTAAGACTGTGGTTAAGATTGTCGATCCGGTTGATAGGGCGACCCAACTTGGTATTGAAGAAGCAAGGGCTGTAAAGAGCGGCGCGACACTCGGCCAGACCCTCGAAATTGCGCCGTCTGGGACCTGCATCATCTGTCATGGAGACGTTGGTAGCATGGTGAAGGTCAACCAGGTGCGCTCCCTGAAGATGGGGGACTGTTTGGATTGCCACCGTCAGAACAGCGCTCCGACCGACTGTACGACATGTCACTACTGATGCCACTGGATAAAAATGGCTGTAACTAGAAGACGATTTCTATCCCTAGCCGGAGGCTCAGCCGCCGGAGCGGTCCTATTCCAGGCATGCGGCGTTCCTGAGGACGAGTTGCTGGTGCAAGCCCCTGTCGAGATGCCGGAGGACCTCGTAGAGGGCTTCGACATCCGGTACGCCACGCTGTGCCGTCAGTGCCCCACAAGTGAGGGCGTTGTGGTGCGGGTGATGGGTGGCCGAGCCAAGAAGATTGAAGGGAACGTCGATTACCCGATTAATCAGGGTAAGCACAGCGCCCGCTGCGAGGCGGCCCTGCAGGATCTGTACCACCCGGACCGTATCTCGGCCCCGCTCGTGAGGGTGGGCGACCGTGGAGAGGGGCGCTGGGAAGAGATCAGCTGGACCGATGCCCTGTCCCGCGTATCCAGTCAGATTTCGAAACTGAATGGCCAAGAGGTAGTGCTCTCGACAGGCCCGGTCGGCGGGCATCTGGGGAAGGTTGTTGACTCGTTCGCCGGCAAGCTCGGCGCGAGGCAGGTTCCCTACGAGACCATCGAAAACACGAATCTTCAGGCAGCCGTCAGATATGTATTCGGCCAGGACGTGTTGCCAGACTTCGACATCGCGAACGCTGGCTACGTCCTGTCCTTTGGCGCCGACTTCTTGAACACCTGGCTATCACCGGTGCGTTATGCAAAGGCGTACGGTGATTTCCGGCAGGGCGACCGTGAGCGTGGCACCTTGGTGCACGTCGATTCTCGATTCTCCATGACCGGCGCAAACGCTGATGAGTGGGTGTATGTGAAGCCCGGTTGGGAGGGACATCTGGCTCTTAGTATCGCCAGCGAGATTGTAAGCGCTGGCGGGGGTGATCCCGACGCGGTCGCGAAGCTGACCAGTGGAGTCGATCTCGGTGAGTACTCTACTGACAGGGTTAGTGCGTCCACTGGCGTCAGCGCTGACAGAATCAAACATATTGCAGAGGATTTCGCTTCTCACGGTCCGAGTCTGGCTATTGGCGGCGGCGCAGCTGCGGCGCACACCAATGGCCTATTCAACATGAAGGCGATTTACTCGCTCAATCAGCTTGTTGGGAACGTCGGTCATCCTGGCGGAGTCATACTCAATCCGGGTCCGGCGCTGAACGATCTGCCGGAAAGCCCTGCCACGGCGTCGTTTGGGCAGTGGCAGGATCTTTCGGTCGATATTGCTGGGGGCAAAGTTGGCGTGCTGATGGTCCGCGGCGCCGATCCCGTGTACGGTATTCCTGCGACGGCTGGATTCGAGAAGGCACTGGTCGGTTCCAGCGCTGGTGAATTCAATGTGCCGATGATAGTGAGTTTCTCCAACCGGATGGATGATACGACCGCCCTCGCGGACATCGTTCTCCCGGAGCACTCCTCTTTTGAGGACTGGGGCGACGATGTACCTAACCCTGCTCCTGGCTACCAGACTATTGGGTTCCAGCAGCCGGTGGTCAGGCCGTTCTTCGAATCCAGAGGCGATCACCTGGGTTCCAAGAGCTTCCCGGATGTGCTCATTTCGTTGGCACAGACCCTGGGGATTGACCTAGGGTTGGCCGGCGAAACATTCAAGGACGTCCTAGAGGATGGGGCGAGGCGGCTTTTCGATGCTGACCGCGGCTCGGTGAAAGCTACCGACTTCCCTTCGTTCTGGAACGGTATTCTCGCGCGCGGCGGTTGGTGGGACACTTCTGCCCGACATACGGGATCCGTCCCGGATCCGCAGCCTATGCCCACAAAGCCGGAGACACCGGAATCGGGTGGCAGCGAGAGCAGTTACAAATACGCCATGGTGCCGTTTTCGTCCACGTCACTAAGTAATGGGGAAGGGGCGCACCTGCCCTGGCTGCAGGCGACGCCGGATCCGATAACGACCGCGACGTGGCAGACGTGGGTGGAGATCAACATTCGAGTCGCCGAAGACCTGGGTATAGAAGAAGGCGACGTCGTCAAGGTGACTTCTGCGTACGGCACCATTGAAGCGCTTGCCTACCCGCATCCGGGCATATCGCCGGACGTGGTCTCAGTGCCTATTGGCCAGGGCCATGGAGCGGGCGGTCGGTATTCCGAGGGCAGGGGAGCGAACGTTCTATCCATCCTCGCACCACTTGGCGACTCGGAGACCGGAGCCCTAGCATGGGCAGCTACGCGAGTGAATTTGACGAAGACTGGAGACTGGGTCAGGCTGCCGAAATTCGAGAACAGCGCTCGGGACATGGCGGTGGATGAACATCACAAGGTTATTGAACTGACGCCGATCGATTCGTAGGACCGGCGTCAGTAGAGGGGGAACCCCCAAATCGGGATATCCGCTGAGGACAGTCCTGGTGAGTAGGCGAAGTAAGTCCCCAAGGCCTGGTAGAGGATAGACAGGCCGGAGGGGCCTGCAGGAGAGCAGACAAATGGTGGAACCGAAGTGGGGAATGGTCATCGACGTCGACAAGTGCACCGGGTGCCAGGCGTGCGTCGTGGCGTGCCAGTCCGAGAACAACGTCCCCATTAACACTGAGGATCTGTTCAACCAGCGGCGCGCCATTCAGTGGATACGCGTTGAGCGCTACTGGGAAGGCGAGTTCCCTGACGTCAAGGCGCGGTTCATTCCGATCCTTTGTCAGCACTGTGGGGACGCCCCGTGCGAGCCTGTCTGCCCGGTATTTGCTACGTATCACAACCCCGAGGGCCTCAACGTACAGGTTTACAACCGCTGCATTGGGACTCGCTTTTGCGCCAATAATTGTCCGTACCAGGTGCGATTCTTCAACTTCTGGGAGCCGGAGTGGCCTGAGAGCCTGACCAACCAGCTGAACCCCGATGTTACGGTTCGAAGTCGTGGGGTCATGGAGAAGTGCACCTTCTGCGTGCAGCGCATTCGTCGGACGACCCGCGAGGCTCGACGAGATGGGCGAGAAGTTGAGGATGGTACTCGTGAGTTGAATCCAGCTTGTGTCAATTCCTGCCCAACCGACGCGCTTCTGTTCGGCGATCTCAACGACGCCGATAGCAAGGTTGCTCAGAAACGCGAGCATGAGATGGGCGAGCACGGACGAGGCTACAGGATGTTTGAGGATCTTGGTACCGAGCCGAACGTGCTCTATCTGAAGAAGGTCGATAAGGACGCCAAGGAAGTCGCGCATGCATAACGGTTCCGACAATGGTCACACGGCCGTGGTCACTCCATCAGGAGTGACCCACGATTTGCTCGACCGTCATCGGACAAACAGCAGCAAGTTCCGATGGACCTCCGTGGTTCTGGGCGTGCTGTTCATTCTGGGCATTGTCGGGTTCGTTATCCGTATCCAGGATGGCGTTAGCGACCCGTCTGTCTGGGGCTACTACGCCGCGCTGTTTGCCTTCATTCTGACCGCAGCACAGGCGGCACCTTTGGTGGCTATCGCACCAAGGATCGCCAAGGCTCACTGGCGACGCCCGGTGTCGCGAGCAGCGGAGCTATTCGCTGTAGTGGGCATTTTAAACATGATACTTTTCATTCCTTTGATCTGGGTTCTGCCTGGCCTTGAAGACGGTCGTCGCAGCCTCTGGTTCTTTGGGGAGTTGGACGTACCCGCTCACTTCCCACAGTTTCTGACGACCCTGGCGCTGATATCTTTGACGGTTCTTGGCGTGGCGCTCTTGTGGATGTCTGCCCTTCCGGACCTGGCAGCCCTAAGGGACAGTTCTACTGGTAGTCGTCAGCGCTGGTATGCGCGTTTGGCCCGTGGTTGGCACGGCACATCGGCGCAGTGGAACATGCAGTACCACCGATTGGGGATTCTGGGTGCCTTTTATTTCATTACCATGGTTTTCGTTCACTTCATGATCAGCGTCGACTTCCTGATGGCCCTAGTGCCTGGGTGGATTGACGCGCTGTTTCCGATCACCCAGACCCACAACGCCATGCAGGCCGGAGTGGCCACGGTGATCCTTACGATGTTCTTGTTACGGAGATTTGGCGGATACCAGGATTACATCGGCCTTGAGCACTTTTGGGCGATGGGCAAATTGATGTTTGCCCTCTCGCTGCTGTGGTTCTGGTTCTGGTTCTCTAGCTTTATCGTCATGTGGTACGGGGCAAAGCCTAGTGAGCAGGGTGTCCTTGAGTTGCTGACGGTGGGCCCGTATCTGCCTGTGTTTATGGCAACCTTCGTTTTGATCTTCCTGATACCGCTGTTTACCATGGTCTGGAACCCGCTGCGTAAGAGTATTTGGGGACCGACTATCATCGCGATGAGCGTGCTTGTAGGCGCCCTGCTCGACAAGATCAGATTCTATGTGCCCTCGTATTCGGTGACAGATATGGAGGACAAGCACACTTTGCTCGTAGGGCAGGTTCCGGCCGCGATTATGCCAGAGGCGGCTGATATCATGATCTGGGTGGGGGCACTCGCAGGTGTAGCGCTATCCTATCTTCTCGCGAGCAGATTGATTCCGGTGGTGAGCATCTGGGAGCAGACGGAATTGTTGCTTTACAAGGTCCACACGCAGTTTCACCGTACCGAATTCCTCGTTCTCGGCAAGAAGGACTAGGGGTATGCAGGAACATTACATACTGACCGAGAAGGAGATCAACGACGATCTTCTTAGCGGGATATTCAAAACCCCGAAGTGGTGGCCTCCGGCTGTCATCGTCCTATTGATAATTTTCCTCACAGGCATCGGCGCCTTTGGTTACATGCTGAACAAGGGCGTTGGAGTTACCGGCCTGAACCGCCCCGTCTTCTGGGGCTTCTACATGGTCAACTTTGTGTTCTGGATTGGCATTAGCCACGCCGGAATCATGATCTCGGCAATCTTGAGGCTGACCCAGGCGGAATGGCGCAGGCCGATAACGCGAGCGGCTGAGGTACTTACGGTATTCTCGCTGATAGCGGCGTTGATGGCTGCCCCGCTGGTCCACGTTGGTCGGCCATGGCGCGCGGATCTCTGGGTGTTCCCCTACGACTTTGCCAGAGGCATCTGGATCAACATTCGCTCGCCGTTCGTGTGGGACCCGAGCGCTGTCATGACCTACCTGACTGCAAGTACGCTGTTCGTGATTGTGGCGCTACTGCCCGACATGGCGATCATTCGGGACCGCAGTACAGGGATTCGCAAGACCCTTTACGGTTTCATGTGTCTGGGTTGGCGCGGTACGCCGCGACAGTGGAAGCTCCAGGCCGTGGCGGGCATACTGCTGTCGGCTCTGGTTTTGCCGGTGTTCGTTTCGGTCCACAGCATCGTGTCGTGGGACTTCGCGGCCCAGATCGGTCCTGAGGGGTGGCACTCCACGATCTTCGCGCCATATTTCATAATCGGCGCTATCCATTCGGGTGTTTCCGCAGTGGCGACGGTCATGGTTGTGATGGTCTGGTTGTGGGGCTGGGATAAGTACCTGACTCCCGACCACCTGGACGCCATAGGGCGACTGCTTATCGTCGTCGCATCTGCCTGGTTCTTCTTCTTCTTCCTTGAGTGGGTATTCGCACTCTATACGCTCGAGGGCCCAGAGTTGGCGATGAGGGATCTGCAGGTATTCCAGTGGCCCTGGAGCGGTTTGTTCATAGTGTTCCTGCTCACCGCCTTCTTCATACCGGTGCCGATGTGGATGTTCAAGAAGTTTCGCAGGAGCTTGAAGTGGATGTTTATTACGACCATCCTGGTAAACATCGGGATGTGGCTCGAACGGTTCCTAATCATCATCCCTGGGTTGATGCGCAGGGGGCACATGGTTTTCGACTGGGGTTCGTATCGCCCGAGCATAATCGAGATACTGATGGTGATGATGACATTCGCGTGGGTTTTGTTGGGGATGGTTATTTTCTCTAAGATTTTCCCGCTGATCCCCCTCTTCGACATTAAAGAGGGGATGATCGGTCGGACCATGATCAAGGTGGGCAGACGAATGGTGCCTACCTCGATAAGGGAGTGAGGGCCTGGGAATGGGACAAAAAAGCGTAATCGGGCTGTTCACCGATGTTGATGCGGCCGCCGACGCGATGGATGCAGTTGCTGCAGCGGGTTACACCCCGGGGAACTACGAAGTTCTCACGGGGACGCCGTATCCGGAGGGTACCTTCGGTGAGGCCGAGCCCGTGCACAAGCTCTATCGGTTTCCTCTGATAGGTGCGGCGTGCGGATTCATCGTCGGGTTGCTACTGACCGCGGGCACGCAGATCGCAGTTCCACTGGTAACTGGCGGCAAGCCACTGCTGTCGATCCCCCCGATGGCGATCATCATGTATGAGGGGACGATGCTCGGGGCGATCTTGTTTACGGTGGTAGGAATAATCTTTGAATCGCGGTTGCCGCGGCTTTTCATGGGTGCCTACGACACGCGTATTACAGAGGGCCACATTGGGGTCGTGATAAGTGGCGCCGAGGACCAGATGGATAACGCCGAGTCGGTGCTGCGTGATTCGGGCGCCGAAGACGTAAAGCGGAGCTGGGAGAGCGAATAGTGGCACGCCGTTCCACATTAGACATGTCGAGTAGGGACTTGATCAAAACTGCCAAACGGACAGGCGGGCGGCATCGTGTTCGCGTGCTCTTGCTGGCCTGCGTCGTCGTTTTGATGGCGGCGGGCTGCTACAACTCGACCTCCGGTGATACGGAAGTATATGGGATCGCAGAGTTCAAGCTTCCCGTTCTGCCGAAGACTGGCTCTCACAAGGTGATGGTCTTCAACGAGATGCACTACCAGCCGAGTTTCAGGGTGCAAGAGGGGCCTCGACTGCTTCCCACGAGCCAGTCCGTTGCCTTTTCTGGTCTTGGCGGGCCTGGCCTGGTTACGCAACCTGAGATGATAAGAATTGAGCCGGTGTATCGGACCGTAGCCGACGCCAAGTTGATTGAGATACCAGAGGACATCTCTGATTCGTATGATGCAGCCGGTGCCGCGGAGCTATACAGGGTCAACTGCTCTGTATGCCATGGAATGACGTTGGGGGGCGACGGATCGGTAGCGACTTTGATGAAGGAACAGAGTCTGGGCCCGCTACCTGCAGATCTCACGCTGGGTCAAACTCAGAACGCCACTGACGGCGAGTTGTATGCATTTATCTCAGATGGCGGTAGACAAGGGTTCGCTCTGACGTCCGCAGGCCTCGAGAGCAGGTCTCCGATGCCTCCATTCAAGAACTTGCTGTCCCAGGAAGATCGCTGGGCGCTGGTCGCCTTCTTGCGAGCGCAATAGGTCCGAAAATTCACCCCTTGAGCGAGGGGGTGCTAACTAGAGTTAGTCCCCGTCGAGAGCCGCCCAGATCCGTTCCGCAACCTCATAGCTCACCACGACCTCGGCCCCATAGCAGTCGAGTCTGACGACGCCCCTGTATGGGGCCGCCTCCACCACTTTCATGCGTTGTCCGGGCATCAGCCCATTCTCCACGAAGTACTGCAGTAGTTCGTGGTCCTGGTCAGGTACACGGTCGATGATCGCGGTTGAGCCGGGTGACATCTGGCTGAGAGGCGTGGCATTACTACCAGACGAATGTCCGCTACCTGGAATTGGGTGTCCGAAAGGGCAGGTGGTTGGGTGGCCTAGCCTCTCGTCGATCTTGTCGGCGAGATAGGGTGAGATGGCGTGCTCCAGACGGTGCGCTTCAGCGTGTGCCATGTGAGGTGGAACCCCGAGCAGGTCTACGACCATCCTTTTTGCGAGTCGGTGGCGGCGGACCATGCCCTCGGCTTCGTTTAGTCCGGACTGGGTAAGGATCACGTCCTTGCTGCGGTTGGTCTCGACAAGCCCATCACGAACCATGCGACGTAGCATGGCGCCGACCGAGGGCAGTGTCGCCCCGAGTACCTCGCCTTCAGGGAGTTGCCTGAGCCTGTCGGCAAGCTGTGTCGGCGTGACTCTAACGTCCTCTTCCTGGAGCTGATAGATCGATAGCAGGTAGTTCTCCACGCCCATGGAAAGGCGAGGAGAAGACGTCTCGTCGGTGCTGGGAGTGGGTTTCTGAGATTTCATTTCGTAGTCAGGGAGGGGCGTTGGAAGAGGATCGAGCGTACCACGGGGCGCCCAGGGAGGTCAACGCGGCACGTTTCGGCACGGCGCAGCCCCTTTGGGGAGCTCCGACTATTGATGTGGGCCGAGGTATCGCGATCGACAGCAATAGGCGTCGTGCCCGAAGGCACGACTATCGTAGGGCATTCCGCCGCTTGTGAAATGAGAGTGAGAAGACTGGGCGTTACTCACCTCTTTTCCCACCCGGGCGAGTCTTCCAGCCTGAAGGGTTGACGTCTATAGCGATGCCCTCCGGGCTCATGAACTTCTTCTCACCGACCCAGTTGTCAGGTGTCCCTTCGCTGTTCCCATAGGTCTCGTTCCACAAGGTGAGCTCGGTCCCTCCTTCGTCCTGGATTATCTGCTGGGTCTGGTCCAGGTCCTCTACCTGGACACCGAAGTGATGTAGGCCCGGTGAGCCGCCGCCGTATCGGTCGTATTTGAATTTGAGGATTGTCATGTTGACGTAGCCGTCGCTGAGGACTGCGAACTCGTTATCCGGATCTCGCTCAACCTCGGTTAGGCCGAAAGCATTGATGTAGAAGTCGGCACAGACCCCTGGGTCGTTGGTGGAAATCCCTATGTGCTTGATTCTGGGCATGGGCGTCTCTCCTTGGGGGTAAGATCGTAGGTCCGTAGTATCGTTTTCCTAGTGGTCGCGAGAGCACCGAACGGTCGACTACAGTACCCTAAATGAGAGCGAAACTGGAGTCAAGCTTTCGTGGTTGACTGGGTTGGATTGCGCCGTCGACCATGGTGTGATGGGCTGTCGGTTAGCTTGTGTCAGGGGCTGCGAAATGGTATACTGAGGCCCTGTTCGGGGTCTTTTTAATCGAAGTTTTGTGACTGGAAAAGTGGGTCAGGTCCCACTTTTTTTGTTAGTTGGTGAATCTGCGTTGCGATAGATAAAGGAGGTGGCTGTAACTATGAAGAGCGATTTTATCATCGCTTTGACACAGCTTGCCGCCGAGCGTAATCTGCCCAGGGAGATCGTGCTGGAGGCGATCGAGGCAGCGTTGGCGTCCGCCTACAGGCGAGACAGTATAGCGGCCGGTCAAAACATATCCGTCACCCTTGATCCCGGTGACGGCGGCGTCAGCGTGTACCTCGTAAAGACGGTGGTCGAGGATGTCGAGGAACCCGAGATTGAAATCTCGATCGCGGACGCACGTAAGATCAAAGCGGACGCAGAGCTTGGTGATGAAGTGCCGACCGAGAATCTTGAGCACACTGGCGGTCGCATTGCCGCCCAAACTGCCAAGCAGGTTGTGATTCAGCGTCTCAGGGAGGCGGAGCGGGAGCTCGTCTTCAAGGAATTTGCTGACAAGCAGGGTGAGGTCTTCACCGTTACGGTGCAGAAGATCGAGCCGAAACAGGTGGTGGTAGAGTTGGGCCGTACCGAGGCGATTCTACCGCCTTCAGAGCAGGCGTCGTTCGAGCGCTACAGGGTCGGGCAGCGGATGAAGGTTCTTCTCCAATCTGTCCGTCAGTCGGTAAAGGGTCCTGAGATCATTGTGTCCAGGACGGATCAAATTCTCCTGAAGCGGCTGTTTGAGATGGAGGTTCCGGAGATATACAACGGATCCGTTGAGATCAAGGACATCGCACGAGAGGCAGGTTCTAGGAGCAAGGTTGCTGTCTTTGCGATACAGGATGGCGTAGATGCTGTTGGCTCCTGTGTGGGCTTGCGAGGCATTCGTATTCAGAACATTGTGAATGAGCTCCATGGCGAAAAAATTGACGTTGTTCAGTGGCAAAAGGAGTCCGGGCAGTATATAGCTCGGGCCCTCGGTCCCTCCAGTGTGATGCGAGTTGAGATGAACGAGGCGGACAAGTCTGCCATCGCGGTGGTTCCCGATCATCAGCTCTCTCTTGCAATTGGCAAGGAGGGTCAAAATGCCAGGCTAGCGGCCAAGCTGACTGGTTGGCGTGTGGATATCAAGAGCAATGTGGAAATGGACACCATTGATGCCGCAGCCGAGGCTGCGGCATCAATGGTGTCCAAGAAGAAGGCAAAGGTTGCCGAGGCTGAGCCCATGGCGGTGAAAGCAGAGGCGGAAGAGGTTGTGGCGGCGGTTGCTGCTGAGACAACTGAATTGGAAGAATCCTCTGTGGAGGAGGCCCCGGTTGCTGAGCTAGCGACTGGGGAGGCGGAGCCTTCTGTCGAAGAGCCGGTTGAAGAGGAACCAGCCGAGGAAGTTCTGGAAGAGGTCCTCGAAGAGATACCCTTCGAGACGGCGCTGGCGGAGGCTGCGGAGTCTCAGGATGAGGTTACAGTCGCCGCCGCCGAACCGTCAGCCTCTATCGACGATCTGCCTGCTGAGGTCTGGTCGGTTCGCGGAGGGGCGGCCCAAGATGCTGGTGTAATCAGGTTCAGAGAAGACATACAGGAACTCGGAGGTCCTCCGGGAGCCAGGCGTGGTGGTAGTGGCGGTCGACGCTCCAAGTCCGCAAGAAAGCGGTAAGGGCGAGACGAGTGGCGACCAATCGCCAACGACACGTTCCATTGCGGACCTGCGTGGCCTGCGGCAATAAGACGGGAAAAGAGGGACTAGTGCGTCTGGTGGCGCCGCACGGCGGAGGAGTCGAGGTAGATGTTTCCGGGAAATCTCCCGGGCGTGGGGCGTACATCTGCCGAGAGGGCGCCTGTGCCGTTGATGAGTTGAGGAAGGGTCGAATCGATTCGACCCTTCGAAGGTCGATAACCGAGCAGGAGTGGTTGGTGCTCAGGTCGTCTATTCAGAAAGTAATCGCCCTACGATAGGATAGGCTGCCGCATTTGCGCGGTAAAAACGGAGATACATGACAAACAGGCCGT
>JASLXL010000169.1 GCA_030740335.1 SAR202 cluster bacterium
AGGCGCGGCTAGCTTGTTCCCTCACATCTACGGACCACTGAATCTGGATGCGGTAATCAACGTACTGAAGTTCATCCGGGAGGACAACGGAGTGTTCATTATGTCAGTAGAGATCCTCGGCTAGGACTGCGGCCACTTGACATGAGGGTGTGTCGGCGTATGATGCGGCTGGGCCGGACTCCCAGTTGGCAGGGAAACAAATTCGCCCAATAGGATTATCTTGAGCGGGAGGCATTACGTGCTAAAGAACAACTTCGACATGGGTCCGGACGGCTGGTGCTCCTATGACTACCATTGGAGCATCGTGGCAAAGGGGTCCAACATCTTCGTCCTCACGACGTGGAATCGGACCGGCGGTGTAGATGGTGGAGGCTACGTCTGGGCTGACGAGAGCCGCTGGAGCGCCGACACGCCGGAGAGCCCAGTTTCGATACTCCCAATGCTCAACTACAGAGGTTGGAGCGGCGAAGGCCCAGTAGATCTGCGGGAAGCCAAGGTATCCGCATACCTGCGGGGAGACGGCCTCCAGCTAAACGGCGCGCGGTGCTACTTCTGGGTCAACAAGCCAGGCGTGCGCTGGCACATGTCTGGCAGCCCCCTGACAATATCCGACGGTGAATGGGCCTCGGAGCCCAATACAATCACTCTCCACAACGACGAGGCGCAATGGTATCGGAGTTGGGCAAACGACCCGGCCAGGGTAACCCCCCTTGATGATGTGCTGGCGAACGCTGTCAGTTATGGATTTTCCTTCGTCGGATTCGGGCAAGAACCGCGAGGCAAATTGTCGCTGAGCAAGTTTGAGATAGCCCTCCCGTAAACCGCGGGTAGCTTTCCTGCCAGACGAGTTCCTTGAGGGGTTGGACATTGAATGCAGTAGTCGTCACAAGTGACCTGAGCAAGTCCTACGGTAGCCACGAGGCTCTTAAAAAGATCAACTTGGAGGTCTACAAGGGCGAGGTATTTGGCTACCTGGGCCCAAATGGGTCCGGTAAGAGCACTACGATCCGCACGCTGCTCGATTTCATCCGCCCGACCGGCGGCAGCGCATCCATCTTCGGCCTCGATTCCCGCCAGGACAGCCGCGCGATACGGGCAAGGGTCGGGTACCTACCCGGCGATATAGTGCTGTACGACAGATTAACCGGGCGTCAGGTGCTTGCCTATAGTGCCGGATTGCGCGGCGGGGTCGACTGGGCGTACGTAGAGCAGCTTAGAGACCGCCTGGACGCCGAGCTGTCACATCCCGTGAAGGCACTATCCCGCGGCAACCGCCAGAAGATCGGACTCATCCAGGCCTTCATGCACCGGCCCGAGCTGATTATCATGGACGAGCCAACCTCCGGGCTCGACCCTCTCCTTCAGCAGGAGTTTCATGAAATGGTAGAGGAGGTCAAAGCAGATGGTCGCACCGTCTTCATCTCATCCCATGTCCTGCCCGAGGTCGAACGCCTCTGCGACCGTGTCGGGATCATCCGCCGCGGCAAGCTAGTTACCGTGGAAAACGTCACCGCTCTCAAAGAGAGGGCGCTCCACAGAATCGAGTTTCACTTTGGTACGCCAGTCTCCGCCACGGACTTCGAGAACGTGGTAGGTGTGCAGGACATTGAGGTCAAGGGCACCGTGCTCACATGTACGGTCATGGGCAGTCCAGATGCCATGGTCAAAGCTGCAGCCCGTTTCGAAGTTATAAAAGTCGCAACCCAAGAGCCACACCTCGAAAAGGTGTTCTTGTCCTACTACGGCGACGAAGACACCGATGCTGAATAACGTATTCCTCAAGACCCTATGGGATCAGCGCCGCTCCCTCCTGTGGTGGGGCATCGGCATGGTGGCGATTTCCATCGTCACGATGTTGTTCTACCCCAGCCTAAGCAATGCCCCCGAGCTTAACAACATACTGTCGGACGAGAACTCCTTGATGAAGGCCTTCGTGGGAGACATCGATGACCTCACCTCCCCCGAAGGCTTCATGAACAGCCAGCTATTCTTTCTTCTACTCCCGATGCTGTTCATGGGATTTGCCGTCACTCAAGGCAGTGCTGCCATTGCTGGCGAGGAGGAAAAAGGGACGCTCGACCTGTTGATGAGCAGCCCGATATCCCGTCGATTGGTGCTGGTGCACAAGTGGGTAGCGATGCTAGCGGCGATTATCGGACTGGTCGCCGCAACATGGATCGGACTCGCGGTGGGGGTCGTGGCCGTCGACATGGACATATCACTGCTGAAGGTTGCCGCGGCAACCCTCTCCGCCGGATTTCTCGGAATGGCGTTCGGTTCCCTCGCGTTGGCACTGGGCGCCACGACCGGACGCCGGGCGTTCAGCATTGCCATCGGAAGCGTCGTCGGAGTCACGGCCTATCTCATCAACGCTCTAACACCAGCGGTTGAGGCCCTTGAACCAGCCCGCTACATCTCGCCGTTCCACTACTACAGCGGCTCGGACCCCATCACCAATGGTCTCCACCTCGGCCATGTCAGCGTCCTGTTGCTCATCGCCACATTACTCTACGCGCTCGCGACGGTCACATTCGAGAGGCGCGACCTCGGAGTCTAGTAAGCGACAGTGAAGTGCGTGTGCGGTAGGGTCGGCCCTTAGCCAGAGGTGTGAGCCTCTCCCATCAACACCTCGTTGGCACGCGGTTCACTCGATTGCGATCACGGCGACTCCCGCGACCATCGTGGCCGTGGAAACGACCTTGATCGTGACACTGCCCGTGGAAATCTGCTCCCCCAGCGCCCCCTTGAACACCAGGGCCATCGCAAAGCCGTAGGCCAGCAGGAATAGCGATGTGGTGGCTGTTACCGCCGTCACGAGTGACACGGAGCCGAGAGATATCGCCCAAAGGTTTATGAGCATCCCCGTATTGGCCACGACGAACTCGTTTAAACCAAATATACCCAGCGCTGGACTCCTATTTCTTACGAATCCCCATATTTCTCTCATAGGGGCCCGGCGAAGACTGAAGACAAGCATCAGCGAAGACATTCCCAGTACCCTGAACGCGTGGGCCTGTACGACCTCCATGTTGTCTACCGCCAACTTTCCCACGATATTCGCTGCCGCAGCCAGAACGCTGCCGGCGATCAGCACATAGAATGCCCCGTCAAGAACCAGCCCGCCATATCCAGAGTCGCGCTTTATCGAGTTCATTACTGCGCCGGCAACAACGGCCAAGATGGCTATCCACTGATATAAAGCCAGCTCTTCCCCGAGAAATATCACGGCCATCGGCGCGACGAACGCTGGGAATGTCTGGAATATAGGTATGGTCTTGGATGCTTCTCTCGAAAAAAGCAGATAAAACAGAAACAGTGACCCGATTCCCCACAGCAATCCTGAAAGTACCGCCCATCCAATCGCGGATGCGCCCGCATCGGTCCAAGGGAGCACCAGCACAAGAGTGATGCCTATTATTCCTTGGGCTATACCAATCAACAGTGGCAGGGTTAGCCACGACTTCGCGAAGTGGAAAAGCAACGTCTTATCGAGGATACCGACTAGACCCAGCAGCGCGGCGCTGAGCAATGCGACCCAAAACCAGGACAATAGAAACTCCTCGATCTAAAGAATGTCCAACAGTCAGGGACTTTCCAGTGAGACGCGGCGTACCGGCGACCATTCTACACGTATGATCCCGCCGCGGTCGGGACGATGTGACAGGTCGGATTTCATCGGCAAATTATCAAGCCCCTCGTCACCGGGCCGTCAAGATCTGAGGCGCGAAGCAGAGCACCATTATCGAACGCCGCATCGTACCAATGGAGGATGTCTTCTGGGGCAAGCGATGAAGGCGGGTAACCACCCTAATTCGGGGCGTCAAATCGGTCAGGCAACTAACAAACCGACGATCGTCGCCATCTATCCTTTGATCAAGTTATCACTCAAAGTTCCCGTATCGAGATTAGATGCTTCAATCTACCTTACAGCGGCCAACATCTCTCGGACAGCCCGATTCAGCCTCCATCTCAGGCATCTGGGCGTCCATGAGCACCACGTCGAGTCTTAGCACCTCCGCCATGTCTATAGCGTCAATGCCGCTTATAGCCTACCCAACAATGGACATGTCGCTCTAGTGCACCAGAATACTGCCCAGACCGTCGCGGAGCCTACCACTGTCGTCTACTATCAGGACTCTTGTGACCAGTAGCCCCCTCAGGGTCGCGCCTTTAGGCCGACCTCTCATTAGCACAAACACAAATACGGACCCCATACCGGAGTCCATATTTGCCCAACAATGTACCGCTCGACTGAAGCCTACAAAGGTCGCTAGGCCGTCTTGCGCCTCGAAACAGCCGCCGTTAGTTTGTCATTCAATATTTTCGGATAGGTAACGTGACCGCAAGCCAGGCAGATCACATACGGCCCTTCGTGGTCGCTCTGGGCGACCCTGTCTCCTAAACACCTTTCGCAGGACTTGAACAGAACCATCGTCTTTTCTCCTAGTACTATGCCCCCGTTAGGCG
>JASLXL010000170.1 GCA_030740335.1 SAR202 cluster bacterium
GGCTACGCCTGCGTCGTCCAGGACATACGGGGCCGGTGGGACTCCGACGGCGACTACTACCCGTTCCATCCCGACGTCGATGATGGCTTCGACACCCAGGAGTGGGTCGGCCAGCAGGAGTGGAGCAACGGCAAGATCGGCATGGCCGGCAGCTCCTACCTGGGGCTGGTGCAGTGGCTCAGCGCGCCCCTGCGCAGTCAGTATCTGACGTGCCTCGCGCCGCGGGTGATCTGCGGCGACTTCTACAACGGTCTGGTATATCCAGGTGGCGCACTCCAACTCAACGTTGTGATGACCTGGGGTATGCGTACGAATGGACGTACGGGCCAGAGCATCGACTACCACGACTGGACCAATGCATTCCGGGCGCTTCCGGTGGGAGATGCGGACCTGTCGGCAGGTCGGGCTCTGGGCTTCTTTAAGGATTGGATCGAGCACCCTGCATACGACGACTACTGGAACGCCATCGATGTCGAAGACAAGTGGAACGAGATTGAGGTCCCGGCCTTCAGCATGGGCGGCTGGTTCGACCTGTATTCGGCAGATGCCTTCACCAACTTCAACGGTATTCGGGAAAATGGTCGTACCCCGGAGGCTCGCCAGAGCCGGCTGATCGTAGGACCGTGGCCACACGCCCTCAGCACCTCGTCCAAGACCGGTGATGTCGACTTCGGCGCGGGGTCGCTGGCGGATCTCGACGGCGAGGAGACGCGCTGGTTCGACTATTGGCTCAAGGGCATCGACAACGGGATCGGGGACGAGCCTCCGCTCCGGTTGTTCATAATGGGCATTAACGAGTGGCGTGACGAGCACGAATGGCCTCTGGCGCGAACCGACTGGCAGCGGTGGCACCTGCACTCCGACGGCGACGCCAACAGCGTTCGGGGCGGCGGATGTCTATCCATCGACACGCCCAGCGATGAACCGGAGGACCGGTTTATCTACGACCCCGAGTTCCCTGTGCAGACGGTGGGAGGCAACAACTGCTGTTCCCCTGACATCGTGCCCTGGGGGCCTTATGACCAGCGGGCGGTGGAGATGCGCTCTGACGTGCTGGTGTACACGTCCGATCCATTCGAGGAGGACATGGAAGTGACGGGACCGATCAAGGTGGTTCTCTATGCTGCCACGGACGGCCCGGACACGGACTGGACGGCGAAGCTGGTGGACGTGTTTCCAACGGGTTACGCAATGAACCTGTGTGACGGCATCTTTCGCGCGCGGTATCGTGAGAGCAGGTCTGAGTCACGGCTCCTGGAGCCAAACCGCGTCTACGAGTACGAGATCGACGTGGCGGTTACCGGCAACGTATTCCAGAAGGGCCACTCGGTCCGCATCGAGATATCGTCGTCTAACTTCCCTCGATTCGACCGCAATCTGAACACGGGCAAGGACTACGGCAAGGACGGCGAGATGCGAGTGGCCAACCAGGCGGTTTACCACTCGCGCGAGTACCCATCCCATGTGCTGCTGCCGGTGATCCCACTCGTTCCCTAGTCGCGGAGCGGAGCCAGAGGCTTGATGAGATGCCAACTTCGGCTGTGACCACGATATTCCTGGACGATGGCGGGCGCTGTATGAACGGCGGATTTGCTCGCGGTCGATATCGATTATACTGTTGCGAGAAAATTTTCACGAACGAGATCAAAAACATTGATGGCAGCGCTGAAGAGAGCATTTGGTGGTGGTGATAACGGGGGCAACACAGCCTTCCGAATTGTGATAGTGGCGGCGATTATCGCTGCGGTGGGGCAGGTAGCCCTCGGCGGGGTGGTCCGGGTGAGCGATTCCGGGCTCGGATGTCCCGATTGGCCGCTCTGCCACGGCAGGCTTGTCCCGCCCTTTGAGCTGCACACCCTGATCGAATATTCTCACCGGCTTTCGGCCAGCACACTTGGGTTCCTGGTTTTAGCCGCGACGATCATCATGTGGCGA
This sequence comes from SAR202 cluster bacterium, assembly GCA_030740335.1. The sequence continues at coordinate 1,936 of JASLXL010000170.1, forward strand.
GACCCCTGGCGCAGTACCTTGGCTGTCGGCGCCACTACCGGCGCTCTGATTCTGGTGGGTGTGGCCGCGGTCCTTGGCGGCATCACAGTCTTGACCGAGCTTGCATGGTGGGTGGTTCTATTCCACCTCGGAATCGCCGAGGGGGTGGTCGCGAGCCTCGTAATAGCGGCAGTGGCCGGATGGAGGGGCGGACCTGTCCCGGGGCCGGCCAGGATTGGTATCCTTTCCTTGCGTATGCGGTGGCTGACTGGTTTGGCGCTGGGAGGTACCCTCTTGCTGATCTTATCGGGCTCCTACATGGTTGGGAGGGGTTACGGCTCGTCGTGCTCTACCTGGCCAGCGTGCCTGGGCAGCTTGCTGCCCTCCGGGGAGGCCTATATGGTCCACATGTCTCACCGTTACATAGCAGGGCTCGCTGGGTTTCTGGTGCTGGCGCTGACCGCATCAGCCTGGCATGAGGAGGTCCGGCCCAGTGTCAGGTGGACTACGTTGGCCGTCCTGGTGGTGTTCGTGGTCCAGGGGTTGGTCGGAGCGGTGACGGTGTGGTCGGAGTTTGCGGCGGGGATGAAGGCGACTCACCTTGCGGTGGCAACCATGCTGTGGGTCGCGCTTGTGTACGTAGCTATGCTACAAATGCCCGAGTGGCCTGTCACGCGTAGGCGGGCCGAAAGGAACCCGGACCCTGTGTCCGGGCTGGAAGGTGCTAGCTCTTGATTGCTCAGGTGGTGGAGCCACGAGGTTTGATTCGTGACTACATTGCACTGACCAAGCCGCGCATCCTGTCGATGCTGCTGCTCACAGCCCTTTGCGCAATGTTTCTGGCCGAGGGTGGGGTGCCGGAGCTTTCCCTGATTGCACTGGTACTCGGGGGAGGCGCTTTGGCTGCAGGAGGAGCCCACGCCCTCAACCACTACATCGAAAGAGACTCGGACTCGTTGATGCGTAGGACCAAGAAGCGTCCTGTGGCCTCAGGGCGGGTATCGCCACAGAAGGCGATGTGGTTTGGAATTGGGCTGAATGTCATCGCGTTCGTTTTGCTGACTGTCCTGGTCAATCCGCTGGCGGCGGCGTTGACGCTTAGTGCGACACTTTTCTACGTGTTCGTATACACCATCGCTCTGAAGCGCAAGACGCCTCAGAATATTGTGATAGGGGGCGCTGCTGGGGCAGTGCCGCCCCTGGCTGCCTGGGCCGCTGTGACCGGCACCGTGGAGCTGCCGGCTATCTATCTGTTTGCCATCATTTTTTTTTGGACACCGCCACACTTCTGGGCCCTGGCACTCATGATCAAGGACGACTATTTGAGCGCAGGCATCCCGATGATGCCGGTGGTGACGAGCCTTGCGGAGACCAAGCGGCAGATACTGCTTTACACGATTATCTTGGTGGCGCTGACGCTGATGTTCGTCACGACATCGGCTGTTGGCTGGTTCTATTTCGCGACAGCCGCCGGGTCGGGGCTCGTGTACATCTACTATACGTGGCGGCTCTATAGGCTGCCGGAGATCAGTGGGGCGAAGAGCGCGTATTTGTACTCGCTGCTGTACTTGGCATTGATATTTGTCGGGGTTGTGGCGGACGTATATGTGAAGTTCTAGCCCGACCCAATGCTGGATGTGTTGAGCCACTTGTCACAATCCACCCCTCGCGGGTGCTTGACCAACTATCGATCTGTCTGTTAGTTTTTTGATCGGTGCATTAGACGTACCGATTTCCCAGGAAGGGAGACCCAGCCCCCACCGATGTCAACCACAAGCAGTCGCTCTAAGGCCTATCTGGGAGGGCTGCTACTACTATTATCAAGCATTGCCCTGCTGACGGGCTGCGCCCTTGACAATCCCCAGTCGACTTTCGACACAGTGGGTCCGGTGTCGCAGTCTCAGCTCAACTTGTTCTACTGGATCTTCGGCACCGCAGTCGTGGTGTTCGTTGTTGTAGGGACGGTACTCGCGTATACGACCATACGTTTTCGCAGGAAGTCTCCTGACGACAAACCCCCGCAGACGCACGGGAACACTCCAATGGAGATCGGTTGGACCATCGTGCCCGTACTGTTGCTGGCAGTGGTCGCTGTGCCAACTGTTTTGACAATCTTCGATAATGCCAACACTCCTGAGCCTGGTGCCCTGACCGTCGATGCCGTGGGTCGCCAGTGGTGGTTCGAGTTCAAGTACCCGCATCCAACCGATCCGGACGAACAGGTCATTACGGCCAACGAGCTCCACATACCGGTCGGCGAAGTAGTTAACATCAACCTTGCATCCAGGGATGTAATTCACAGCTTCTGGATCCCGAAGATTGCCGGCAAGGTCGACATGGTGCCGAACAATTCGAACACCATATGGATCAAGTCGGACGAGGCGGGAGAGTTCTACGGCCAGTGCGCGGAGTTCTGCGGCGAGGCACACGCGCTGATGAAGTTCCGGGTGGTCGCCCAACCCAAGGCAGAATATGACGCATGGCTTCTGGGCCAGACAGCTCCGGCACCAAACGCCGTCGAGCCGCTGGCGGCAAAGGGTCAGGCCCTGTTCGAAGGCAACGACGCGGGGTGCTGGGCTTGCCACACGATTTCAGGCTCGGCGAAGTCGCGAGGGTCGGTAGGACCAAACCTTACCCACGTTGCCAGTCGAGGCCTCATTGCAGCCGGGATCATCGAGAATGACCAGGCGGGTCTTCGGTCCTGGCTGACAGATCCTTGCGAATCGAAGCCTGGTAACACGATGTGTACAGGCGCAGCGGTGTACAACAACCCGGACAAGGCGCTCGACGAGGAGCAAATCTCGGCGCTTGTGGCATACCTGCGGAGCCTGGATTAATGAACTCTCACTTCATCATGGGCACCCAGGTAACATCAACTATTAGCTACCGAAAAGTCGGAGGCCAAGGATGACGACCATATCGCTTCCAATCCCGAAGCGTCCGGTCAATCCCACCGGCGTGTGGGGATGGATCACCACCATCGACCACAAGCGAATCGGGATCCTGTATGGGGTCACCGCATTTATCATGTTCCTCACGGGCGGGTTCGAGGCGCTGTATATCCGTGCGCAGCTCGCCAAGCCGGGACAGGACCTCGTCAGCCCAGAGGTGTTCAACCAGCTATTCACGATGCATGGCACGACCATGATCTTCCTGGCAATCATGCCGATGGGCGCGGCGTTCTTCAACTACATCATTCCCTTGCAAATCGGTGCCCGGGACGTGGCGTTCCCCCGCCTGAATGCCTTTAGCTTCTGGACCTTCCTGGCCGGGGCACTGATGCTCAAGTCGAGCTGGATCCTGGGCGGGGCGCCCAATGCCGGCTGGTTCGGATACGCACCGCTTACAAGTAGCGCCTTCAACCCTGGTCACGGCATCGACTTCTGGATACTCAGCCTGCTGGTCCTAGGGATTGCGTCGCTGGCGGCGGCTTTCAATTTCGTCGTAACCATCATTAATATGCGTGCGCCTGGCATGTTGCTGATGCGCCTGCCGCTGTTCACCTGGATGACGCTCATAACGTCGTTCCTGCTGATTTTGGCGTTCCCTGTGATAACCGTAGCGCTGATCCAACTCTTATTTGACCGTCAGTTTGGGACCAATTTCTTCGTGCCGGCGGCGGGCGCGAGCCCAGTACTCTGGCAGCATCTGTTCTGGATATTCGGTCACCCTGAGGTGTATATCCTGATCCTGCCCGCTATGGGGATTGTCTCCGACATTATCCCAACGTTCTCGAAGAAGCCTCTATTCGGGTATCCGGTGGTTGTACTGTCCGGCCTTGTCATCGCCTTTTTGGGGTGGATGGTTTGGAGCCACCACATGTTTACGGTGGGACTGGGACCGGTGGCGAATTCGGTCTTCGCTCTCACTACGATGTTGATCGCCGTGCCGACGGGGGTGAAGATATTCAACTGGATTGGCACCATGTGGCGAGGCTCTCTTGAGTTCAAGACACCCATGCTTTTCGCGGTAGGATTCATCTGGCTGTTCATTATTGGTGGTCTGAGCGGTGTCATGCACTCCTCAGCGGCCTCCGACGCGCAGCAGCAGGATACCTACTTCATTGTTGCCCATATCCACTACGTGCTCTTTGGCGGCAGCATAATGGCTTTGCTTGCCGGTGTTCACTATTGGTTCCCGAAGATCACTGGCCGTTTGATGAATGAGACCGTGGGGAAGGTCAACTTCTGGATCCTCTTCATCGCTATGAACCTTACTTTCTTCCCGATGCACTTTTCCGGGCTCGATGGGATGCCCCGACGGATATACACCTACGAATCCGGGATGGGCTGGGATCTGTGGAACCTGATATCTTCAGCGGGTGCGTTCATGCTCGGTGCAGGGATGCTCGTGTTTCTGCACAACGCTGTGAAGAGCGCCAGAAGTGGCGAGGTCGCGACTGGTGATCCCTGGGACGGTCGCACGCTGGAATGGTCTATCTCCTCACCGCCCCCGGAGTATAATTTCGAGCAGATCCCAACCGTCCACGGCAAGGATCCCTTCTGGGCCCAGAAGTACGAGGGAGTTGCCATGGTTCCGGTCGCGGGAGGCTTGGGTGAAGAGGGTGGCCATTCGATACATCTGCCGCAGGCGTCCTATTGGCCGTTCGTGGCCTCCATAGGTATATTCATCGGCGGCTTCGGCGTCCTATACATCAACGCTGCTTCCTGGATCGGGGTGGCCGTTGGAGTGATCGGCGCATTAATCACGATGATCGCCGTCTACGCCTGGTCCCTAGAGCCCGTCAATGATCCTGACGACGGCACAGCACACTAACGGAGTCTGTTAATTTGGCCGAAGCAACCGCGGTAATACATGGAGAGCACGAAGAGACCTCCACTGGTCTGAATCACAGGAAGTTGCTCATGTGGGCCTTCCTGGGTTCGGACTGTATGTTCTTTGGCTCACTCATCGCGACATACGTGGTCTACCAGGGAAAGAGCCTCAAGGGCCCGTTCCCTGAAGATGTATTCAGTATTCCTGTCACGTCTGTGAGCACATTCGTGCTGCTGATGAGCAGTATGAGCATGGTTCTGGCCTACGCGGCGCTCAGGCAAGGGAATATCAAATCGTTCCGCATCTGGATATTCTCGACGGCGATCCTGGGCATGACCTTCTTGGGTTTCCAGGTCTTCGAGTTCACGGACTTTGTGCACGAGGGTCTGACACTGCAGACCAACCTGTTTGGAACGACCTTCTTTACCTTGACGGGATTCCACGGAGCCCACGTTACGCTTGGAGTGATATGGTTGCTTTCCCTGGGATTCCACTCCTTCAAGGGCGGAATAACACCCGATAAGCACCTTGATGTTGACCTGGCAGCGCTGTACTGGCATTTTGTCGACGTTGTTTGGATCATCATATTCACAGTGGTCTACCTGTTCGGGGTGTTTCCCGGGCTAAATTAGCGGTGACGTACTGAGGGTGACGGTTTCGACCTGATCTCTCGACGGTGAGACCTCCGAGCAGACCGTTTCAGGACGACAGCGTAAGGAAGCAAGCGCGACATGGCACAAGAATCAGGAACAGAAGCACAGGGAGTAGCGGTCCATACCGGGCACCCAACGCCGTTCACCTATTTCAAGGTGGCGATGACTCTGTCGATTATTACCGCCGTTGAGGTCGGTGTTTTCTACATTGAAGATCTGGGGAAAGGTATCATACCGATCCTCGTTGTTCTCTCCGCTGCTAAATTCGCGCTAGTCGCGATGTTCTATATGCACCTGCGGTACGACTCTCAGATATTCACCGGGCTGTTTGTCGGGGGCATCGCCCTTGCGATCTCTGTCACTCTGGCGATCCTGGGACTGTTCCAGTTCTTCGTATAGCGACCAACGGCGAGGTCGAGGAGGAGCGTACCACGTGGCAGGGTCGATCTGGTTTCATTGGCATGCCCACCCTGACGCTCTGATCGGTCTGGCGATCGTCCAAGGCCTGTATCTCTTTGGGGTCGGTCCTCTGAGGGAGAGATACGGCCTCGCGGAGAGTGTCGAGCCCCGACAGGCTGCCACCTTTACTGCTGGCATAATGGTCATCTTCGTGGCACTGCTCTCGCCACTTCATGTGTTGAGCGACAGCTATCTGTTCAGCGCCCATATGGTCCAGCACGTGCTGCTGACCCTGGTCGCGCCTCCGTTGCTCATACTGGGCACGCCGGACTGGCTGGTGCGCCGTATCTTGCAGCCCGATCCCTTATTCATCGCGGCCCGCATCGTCACTCACCCGATTGTGGCTATCATCTTGTTCAACATCATTTTCTCCCTCTGGCACATGCCTTCGCTGTATAACGTGTCAGTGACGAACCACCTGATCCATATTCTTGAACACCTCGTATTCATCGGTGCTGCGCTGATAATGTGGTGGCCGCTCGTTAGCACGATGCCGGAGCTGCCGCGTCTCTCCTATCCACTTCAGATGGTGTACCTGTTCGGCATGTCGGTGGCCCAGATCGTAGTATTCGGGCCGGTGACTTTCTCGCAGGAGCCGTTATACCAGTGGTACGTCGATGCGCCACGACTGTGGTCGGTTACGGCCCTGTCGGACCAGCAGATTGGCGCAGTGATCATGAAGGTGGGCGGAGGCGTTCTGTTCATGACGCTGCTGATTGTCGCTTTCTATCGTTGGTACAAGAGTGAGGAAGAGGAGATCGAGCCGGAGCCGGATTCCCGTGAACTCTCTAGTGTTCGGGTCTGAGGGGGGCGTTCAGGGGAGCAATCCATTTTGAGGCGACGGGATCGCCGTTGCGCAAACGATGAACTATGATGCGGGGCCCATCAAGAGGCCCGGCGAAAGGAAAGAAATCGATGAAGATGAACAATAGGGCGTTGATCTTTCCCTTGCTGTCGCTACTAGTAGTGGCAGTGTTTGCTGGGGGGTTGGGTGTTACCTTTATCTTGCTCCATAAGATGTCTGAGTGGGCAGTGATTGGGCTAGGGTCGGCGTTGGTGGTTGGAGTTCCCGGGGCCGCTGCCCTGGGGCAACGGATGGTGGAGAAGGCCTAGCCTCGGACAGCGCCGGTATGCGCCTGCTGTCCATATTGGTTATTGTCGCCTCGCTGTTTGCTTTGGCCGCCGCCTGCTCCAGTGACGAGCTGCTACAAGGTACCGTGCTGGAGGGCGACGAGGCTCCTCTCTTTTCGCTACGGAACCATCTCGATGTGCCGAAGTCTCTTGATGACTACACCGGTGACGTCGTTCTGGTGAGCTTCCTCTACACTTACTGTCCCGATCTGTGCCCGGCAATAACGGGCCACCTGCGGACTGCCCACGAGTTGCTCCTTGACGATGCGACACGCGTGAACTTCGTCGTCATCAGTGTCGACCCCGAGAGGGACACCGTCGAACGAGCCCATGAGTATTCGGAGCAGTGGGGCATGCTCGATAGGTGGGAGTTCCTGGTGGGCGAGGCGGATGTGCTTGCACCGATATGGGCGAACTACTTCCTAGACCCCCAGCAGTTCGAATGGACTCGGACAGAGCCTGCAGCTCCGGCAGGGCAGTCTGAGGCTAGCGCTGACTCGCTCAGGCGCCAGATCGCTACACAATACGAGGTCGGTCACCAGGCGCCCATCTACCTGCTGGATAAGCAGCATCGCATGCGAGTCCTGTTTACATCGCCGCTGAACCCTCGCGAAATCGTCCACGATATCCAAGTACTGCTGGACTGAGCGCAGCGGCGCTGCGCGCGCTTAGTTGGGTGGGGCTGGTGCTCACGTGATCTGGGCTCGTGTCGAGCGTTGTGGTTCCAAGAACCTTTTTTCACTATTCAGCTATTTGACAGGACGTCGCGGCGCGTGAATCGAACTGAGGTTACGATGACCGACCTGACTACCACGTTGTTGCTGATACGATGCGGCCAGGCGAGGGCTGAAGATGGGTCGTACGGGCCAGATACACCGCTTAGTGAGTTGGGTGTGCGCCAATCAGAGGCGCTGGCGGACGCGCTGGTGGTGGGTGCTGCCCTTACACATGTTTATGCAAGTCCACTTCCTCGGGCTGCGCAGACCGCTGGGCCGCTGTGCGAGAGGCTTGGACTGGTTGCTCGGCTCGATGAGCGCCTGGCGGAGTTCGAGTTTGGAGTGACCACGGTCTCGGCGATGGGGCGGAGACCGGATCTGCTCTTTTGGCGTCCTGAGCAATCGGGAACCGACGGGGGAGAGACCCTCGGGGCGTTCGCTATCCGAGCGGCGGACTTTCTCGACGAGGTGGTCTCGCGGCATGCCGGAGAGCGCGTGGCAGTCGTTTCCCATGCCGGTGTAATCGACGCGAGTCTCAGGTGGACTGTTGGCCTCGGCCCCGATACGTTATGGCAGCACGAGTTTAAGATCGACAATTGTTCCATTGCCGAGTTGCAGGTGTGAAATTGGGGCCGTATTAGCGGAGGTTCGCCGCACTATGTATCTGTGCGCCGTGTGGGCGACGTAGTGCACCTGGGTGAGCTGATCAGCGAGGTGTAGCCCGCACTGGCCAGAAACTGGATGCGTTCCATCCCAATCAATCGACTAGGATGGGGAAATCCCATCTGAGTCGGATGGGTAGAAGCCGCATTGCCTGCACTGCGGGTAGGTTTCTTCCATGTCCGAGGCTGAGACGAGGTCGCCCCCGCAACGGGTGCAGCCTTTGAGCCAGAAGGCCGTAGTTTCCCTGATGACCGGTACGCGGGATACGAGGGTCTCTTTGGCCAACTCTGTGTCGATTCCGATGGTCGCTGTCTCGTTCATGATGCGATTATATTGCACCCATGGTCGCCGGTTCGCATCACCCCAAAAGGCGATCGCAATTCGCCTGTAGCGTCCCTGGAAGGGATCCACCACATTCCCAGCAGTGCGTGCGCAGCACCCATTGACAGCGAATTGAACCGTCAGTATCGTTGTTTTGCTCACGAGGCTACGCGAAACCTCGTGGGACAAACCGGCGCGGAAGCCGGCCCCGAGGATCCCTATGTCACGCACCTCTCCCTTTGTCCTGTCAGCTACAGTGGACTTCCCTGATGACGTGGGGTATGGCACCTACACACCCGAACTCCTCGACCGGATGATGGTGCAGCTCAAGGAGCTTGGTGTGACGCGGGTCTACTGGCTCTATTACGGTGACGTGGACCAGGACTCCTATGGGGCTGGGAACCTGATCGACCACTCGATATTTTCGTACGGCACGCAGACCCTCGCTAGTATCGGTGAACCGCTGAAGGCGGCTGTGCCGTTCGCCCATGCCCACGGTCTGGAGATTTACGGGGTGCTCAAGCCCTATAACGGCGGTATCGCAGGCACATATCCCGAGGGTGCCAAGGAAATTAGCGCGTCGACCGTCACGCGAATAGGCGGCTCTCTCTGGCAGGCGATTCCCTTCGTGGAGCGGTACCCTGATACGCGAGTGCGCCGACGACCGCTGGTTGCCCCGCCTGACCTGGAGTCAACGGCGATCCGCAAGATACGGCTTCTCAAGCGTGACGACTCGCCGACCAGGGTACGGGGCGAAGACATCCAGATATGGACCAGTGAGAGCAATTTCAGATATCAGTGCAAGCCGATCGATTTCAGCGTGACGGAGGCTGTGGAGCCCGCGCCTCGTGACGTGAGGGACTACTACGGCGACCTGGTCACGGCGAAAGGCGCTCCGGTTCGCATCCTCACCATTGAGGGACTGGACCTATCGGACCGGTTCATCGCGGTCACAACGGGCCTGAAGGGCCAGGGCGATTTCGTTAACACCGCCGTGGGGATGGTGGAAGCCTACGGTCTGGGGCCAGAGCCGATGCCGGTGGTCGTGGCAACCCGAGGAGCGATATGGGGCAGGCCGCGCGACTTTCGGGAGTACGGCCTCGACTTCGACTGCGGACTGGGGACGTACCAGGTGCCTTTCGATGACCAGAACGACGCGGGGGACGATAGTAGTCGATGGAGTTCGATGTTGACTGGGGGGCTGATAGCCTTTGCCCGTGGCAAAAATGAGTACCTGGCGTGCACCCCTTGCGAGGTCTACCCGGAGGTCAGGCGTCTGTGGTCCGGATGGGTTCAGAGCTTGATAGACGCGGGAGTGGATGGCATCGACGTTCGAATCTCGGCCCACGGGGGCCTGACGGACGAGTCCGCCGAGTACGGGTACAATCCACCTATTGTCGAGGAGTTCACAGAGCGGTATGGCGTTGGCCCCACGGGCAGTGCCACAGACCTGACGAGGCTGGCGGAGTTGCGCGGCGACCACTTCACTTCGTTCATCCGGGAGACGAGCGAGGCGATACGCGGTGCTGGAGGCAAGATGCAGGTCCACGTGCACACGGAGGCTTTCGGCCCCGATCCTTGCCACGGGCAGATGATGGGTTTCCCTGACAACATCCGCTTTGACTGGAAATCGTGGGTAGAGGACGGACTGCTCGACGGGGCTACATATAGGATGAGTTGGTTCGAGGGCCTTGAAGACCCGCCTGAGAGCCCCCCGGAGCGGAGCCGTCTAGTCAACGCGCTGGCCGAACCCTACGCGGCGGAGTCCCTGGCCGTTCTGGTGGACGCAGGGGTTCCTGCATACCTGAATCGCTATATAGACCGTTCCGTGGGAGTCGAGGAGTACCTATCAGATCTGGAGCAGGTCTACGGCGACGAGCGGTTTGGAGGATTCGATCTGTACGAGTTCTCGCTAATGGCACAGGCTGCGCCTGATGGAACTGCGCTGAACTCCTACAAGGGGCGCATGGAGATGATCCGTGACAAGGCAAGCGAGTTGGGGCTGGTGTAGGTGGTTCTCGATCGCGTGTCCAATTCGCTACACCACCACTACGTCGTTCTCCAGCATGCCGATGCCCTGAATCTCGATAGTCACGATATCACCCTCTGCCAGAGTGAAGTCGGGCGGCGGCACGACGGGTGTGCCGGTGAGGACAGCGGTCATGTTGGGGATGGTGTTGTGACGGTGGAGCCAGTCCGACAGCTCTTCGCACGTCCGTGCCATCAGCGATGTTGATGTCTCCCCGCTGAATACCTCAGCCCTGTCCCTAGATACGATGCAGCGCACCGATAGGTCGTGGGGGTCGATGGCTTCTGGAGTAACGAAACAGGGGCCGATGGCGCAGGATCGGTCGTACACCTTGGCCTGGGGCAAGTACAGCGGATTCTCTCCCTCGATGGACCGACTGCTCATATCGTTGCCTATGGTATATCCGACGATCTCGCCCTGGTACGTTACAAAGGCCAGCTCCGGCTCGGGGACGTTCCATGCCGAGTCCGGGCGTATGCCGACGGACTCAAAGGGGCCGAGGCATCGCTCGGAGGTGGCTTTCAGGAACAACTCCGGCCGTTTGGCCGCGTAGACTTTGGAGTAGACATCGGGTGTGTCGGACTCTCGTCTCCGCTCCATTTCACTGCTCTTGTACGTGACGCCGGCGGCCCAAACCTCTGGGGGATCGAAGGGCCGGTCTAGCAGGAACTCGCCGCTTCCGTTTCGGGAGTCCTCGATGAGTTGAGCAAGGTTGTGGGTCTCGGCGGTCGCCCCCTCAAGGAGTCGACCTGTCAGAGCGTCGATGCCTACGCCTGACAGCGAAGATGCGCGTACGAGCTCCTCGACATCGATTATGTCATCGTCTGTCGATGTTAGATCGTACAGTTGGCCGTCTCCATTCTCAACGGCCAATCTTTGTGAGCCTGCGTAGTCGATCAGTCTGTAGAATTTCATGGGTTGCTCCGCCAGATGGATATCATATGAGACCGCGTCTTTCCTTATATAAAGGAGACTAGGGATGATTGTCTGCCTGCAGCGGTGTTGTCAGGCTCACCGCAGGGGCCGCACGCTTTTCTCAACCATCATACCAGGGCATTTGCATATTTTTGGGTCGGCGAGCGCGCTCGGCCTGGGAATTTACCGCTACAAGCTCCACCAGACCGGCGGCGAGTGTTTTTGGCAGGCAGGTGTGTCCGTGTTGATCGGCGCGTGCAGCGCCGTTGACATTGGGTTAGTTGGGGGCTATCATCTTGCCAGTATTCAAGGGGTGCTAGAGTTGTGACTTCGGTCTATTTCGCCAACTGCGCCGAGGTTTTGAATTAGATGGCTGGCACAGCCATCTTGCGTAAGCGACTCCCCTTCTCGGATCATCCCCAAAAGCCCTGCAGACTCCGACCTCTTTTGCGCCCTCTCTATACTTTGACGTGTCACACGGTGGTTGTTCTATGACAAAGTTTATCTTCGTGACCGGGGGTGTGGTTAGCTCCGTTGGTAAGGGGATCACTGTCGCCTCGATCGGTCGTTTACTGAAGAGCCGCGGTATATCTCTGTCGGTCCTCAAGCTTGACCCTTACCTGAACGTGGACCCCGGAACGATGTCCCCAATGCAGCATGGCGAAGTCTTTGTGACGACGGATGGCAGCGAGACCGACCTGGACCTGGGCCACTATGAGCGGTTCATCGATATCAATCTGACTCAGGCATCCAATGTCACAGCCGGCCAGATATACAGCGACGTTATAGCGCGTGAGCGTCGGGGCGAGTATCTCGGGGGCACGATCCAGTCGGTACCCCACGTCACGGACGCCATCAAACAGCGTATCCGCGGGCTCGCGACGGAAAGTGAAGCGGAGGTCATAGTCGTTGAGGTCGGAGGCACAGTCGGCGACATCGAGGGTCTGCCATTCCTCGAGTCTATCCGGCAAATGCGAAATGAAGTGGGCAGAGATAACGTTTTCTATGTGCACGTTTCTTACCTTCCGTTCATATCTGCCACAGGAGAGCTCAAGACCAAGCCGACACAACACAGCGTACGGGAGTTGCGAGGCATAGGAATCCAACCGGACTCCATCGTGTGCCGCAGCGACGAAGTCGTCGACGATGCCATCAAGGATAAAATCGCCGTTCACTGCGATGTGTCGAGGAGAGGCGTGATCGGTATGCCGACCGTCTCGACCGTGTATGAGGTGCCCTTATTGTTGGAAGAGGAGGGTCTAGGCGAGTTGATTGTGGAGAGTCTCGATCTGCCAACTACACCGAAGGACCTGACCTGGTGGCGCGAGATGGTCGAGCGTGTCCAGAAACCGAAAAGAGTGCTATCGATTGCCCTTGTCGGCAAGTACGTCGATCTACAGGACTCATATCTGTCGGTCAAGGAGGCGCTCCATCACGCCGGGCTCGCTCATGGCTGCGAGGTGAACCTGAGTTGGGTAGCGGCCGAGGACGTGACCGAAAACGGACCCGACGAATACTTGAGCTCGGTGAGTGGAATAGTTGTACCTGGCGGATTTGGCGCTCGAGGTGTCGAGGGCATGATCGACACGGTTCGGTATGCCAGAGCCAACGAAGTGCCATACCTCGGCCTCTGTCTCGGCATGCAGGTGATGGTTGTGGAGGCAGCCCGTACGATGTTGGGTCTACCGGAGGCCAATTCCACTGAGTTTGACCCCGATACGCCGGATCCAGTCATAGATCTGATGCCGGACCAACGAGACATAACAAAGATGGGCGGCACGATGCGGTTGGGCGTGTACCCTTGCCGGGTAGAGGATGATAGCTTGGCGCAGCGCGCCTACGGTGGATCCTTGGTTCACGAGCGCCATCGTCATAGGTATGAGGTTAATAATAGCTATCGCGAAGCCTTTGAGTCAGCAGGGATGTGGCCAACCGGGCTTTCGCCGGATGGCAGGCTGGTCGAGATCATGGAGTGGTTGGACCACCCGTTCATGGTGGGGGTCCAGTTTCATCCAGAATTTCTGTCCAGGCCGGATAAACCACACCCTTTGTTCCGCGAGTTCATAGGGGCTACCATCAAAACCCTGCGAGAGGGCGGCCAGCACGCGTTGCCAATTGACGCGCCGAAATCAGCGCAGAAGGTATAGACTTGCGTCTCGGCGTTGTGCTATGCTCACCTCGTCCATCTTCCATTTACGGTTGATACTTGGCGCCCATTGCTTAGCATCCAAGTAGGGTTTCCGGCACCCACCTACCATTTTAGGACGGCGTTTGCCCACAACCGTTTATTTCAAAAGCCGTGGGTGGACCCTCCAGATAAGCGCAGCTGACGCCAACTCTGCAATCCCATGTGAAAGCTCCCAAGATCATTCGATGATACTTGTCGAGGCGAGTGTGGGTTGGGCAGAGGGATGGTGGCGATTCGAAGACTCACCGCCGCATAATCTCGCGTGATCGTGTCCCAAAAGAGTCCCCAGGTACGGGGAGTACGTGTTCCTTCGCTGGGTACAGGGTTTCACAGCCCTCCAATTAGACTAGATTTTGGAGTATTTTGGAGTATTAAGATGAATAGTAGCAATATGAGGACACAAGTATCGGCGCCATCATCGGCGCGTGGCCCAGGTAATAAGGAACTGAGATGACTGAAAGCAATGGTCATGTGGTAGCGAGAGGTATCCTTTCCAAGACCAATGACGGCTACGGATTCTTGAAATTCGATAAGTCGGATAGGACCTCGGACACTAACAAACAGGGTTCCAACGGGGATGTCTATGTTTCCCAGTCCCAGATCCGGAGGTTCGGACTCAGGTCTGGAGACCAGGTGGCAGGGCAGGTTCGACCTCCAAAAGATGGTGAGCGCTATTTCAGCCTGATTCGGGTCGAGGCTATCAACGACATCGATCCGGACGCTGCCAGAACCCGACCTCACTTCGAGGAGTTGGTCCCAATATTCCCGGAGGAGCGCATTGTTCTAGAGACCGAGCCGAATGAGCTTTCGACACGGGTAATCGACATGATTTCGCCGATAGGCCTCGGACAGCGCGGTTTGATTGTCTCTCCGCCCAAGGCGGGCAAGACGACCCTCCTCAAGCAGATAGCCAACGGAATCGCCAAGAATTCTCCCGATGTTCACTTGATGGTAGCTCTGATAGGGGAGCGTCCAGAAGAGGTCACGGACATGAGCCGGTCTGTCGCTGGTGAGGTGTTCAGCTCGACCTTTGATGAGCCAGTGGAGGACCATTGCAGGGTGGCGGAGCTGGCGCTGGAGCGTGCGAAGAGGCTTGTTGAGGCGGGACGGGACGTTGTGGTACTCCTCGACAGCCTGACTCGGCTGACTCGAGCATACAATCTGGCGGTGCCTACCAGCGGCAGGACCCTGTCTGGCGGCATCGATCCCGTTGCTTTGTATCCGCCAAAGCGCTTCTTCGGAGCGGCCCGTAATGCCGAGAATGGCGGGAGTCTGACGATCGTCGCCGCATGCCTGATAGATACCGGCAGCCGAATGGACGACGTTATCTACGAGGAGTTCAAGGGCACTGGCAACATGGAAGTGCACTTGGACCGCAAGCTTTCGGAGAAGCGGGTATTCCCTGCGATAGACATCCCCAGGAGCGGCACACGCCGTGAGGAACTGCTACTTGATGAGTACGAGCTCAAGCAGGTGTGGCTACTGCGCCGTATGGTGAGCATGATCAGCACCGATTCAGTCCAGAGCGCCGAGGCTACGTCCAAGGTGATTGAACGATTGAAGAAGACCAAAACCAACAAAGACTTCCTCGACAATCTTGGCAAGGACGCGGCGTAGTCGCTCCATCGGTGTCAACCTAAGAAATAAAGGCAAAAAATCTTATTGACAATGTAGGATTAGCTAAGATATAGTTGCGCTTGATTTCGCAGAGCAGCGTCTCGGTGTCAATGGCGCACTTCGAACGCCTTAGCTGCTGAGACGACTAGTGATAATTTGTGCAAGTGGCCTCCGATGCTACTTGACAACCTATGGTGCATGGTGTACAAACTAAACTGCTCAATTGAAGGAGAGAGTGAGGCTTCAATGGCGCCGTTGGGCGCTGCGCTGAGGGCAAGGCCTTCGGTGATTCCTGGGAGACAAGTTCGTCCCGGGATTTTCTTTGTTGTAAACGAAAGCCCAGTTCAAGTCAGTTCAAGTCAGTTCAAGTCGTAGTAAGCGGAAACACTAAGGGGGTAGGCTTGTGAAGTATCCATTGAGAACTCTGTCCATCGTAGTGGCTCTGGGGCTGCTGGTGGCCGCCATAGCGGCAGGCCCGGCCTTTTTAGGGTTACAGCCGGTGGAAGCCGCGACGGTAACCATAGATGAAGACGAAGTTGAGTTCGCCACGGCTGCCGGTGTTGATATCAGTTCTGCCAGCCTGAACTCGACGACCACGATCTTTGTCCGCGACGATGCCCTTGAGACCACCAAGAGTGGTACTGCGGTGTTCAGCGGAATCCCGGCGAACTCGACATTCTTTGATATCGCCAACGGCGAGGCGGGTACTACGGCGGCTGCCGCGACGTCAACGGGTGTAACTGTAGTGCTGACGGCGGCAGATTATGCCTCGTCTTCACCTAGTACCACGCCGTTAACGGGCAACCCGACCGCCACGGTCGGATCGTCCAGTTCTTTCGTCGTCGGTGCTGACGCGGATGCTGGAACGTTTACCATCCTCGTGGCCGCTAGCGCCACGACCACCGGTACCTTCTCGTATCACGTTCAGGACGTGTGGACCGGTACCGATTCCACTTTGCGGCGGGCCAAGATCATCAGTACGTCCGACCCCGCGGGCGAGTACGTCACCATAAGTGAGGTAGCGTCGGCCACCGACTCCACGGCCGATGCAACGTCCAGAGTGTTCAGCGGCCTCGTGTTCTTGTCCTCTGACGCGGCGACCCAGGGCACCAACAGCGACGGCGTGTGGGTACAGGACGCCGACGTCGTGACGGTTCAGTACTTGGACTCTGCGGGGGTGGTACTGGACAGCGACACCGTGACCGTTGACGGCGTCAAGCCCACTATTGCGGCAATCACACCGGCGGACGGGCATGTTACCAACGTGGCGAACCCGACTGTCACCTTTGACGTAACTGACTCGGGCTCAGGGATCTCGACGACCAACTTCGCCACCGACCTGACCCTGGCGATCAATGGGACAGCGGTCTCGAACATCTCGTTCCAGGCCATCGCGGACGGATTCCGAGCCATCTATGCCTCAGGTGTAGCCTGGACGACGGCGACTAGTACTACTGGTGGCTTTGCCGTCACGGATAGCGAGGAATTTAGCTTGACGATTACCGCTACAGACCAGGCGGGTAATACCCAGACGGTGGAAACGACCGCTGCTAACGTCACGATTGACAAGACCGCTCCGGTCCTGTCGTCTGCCGCAACAGGCGCGGCGAATACAGCGATCGTGGTGACCTTCAGCGACACCGTGGGACTTGACGCAACGACAATCGATGCGTCCGACTTTACAATTTCCGACAGCGTGACCGTATCCGCCGCTGCGGTGGATGCCGACAACAAGAACGTGGTCAATCTGACAGTTTCCGCTATGGTTTCCGATTTGAAGCCAACGGTAACAGTGTCAGGCATAAGCGACACGGCCGGTAACGAGGTCACTGCCGCCTCTGTGGTGACCGCTACTGACGGTGTGAAGGCTGTCCAGTCTTCAGTCACCGTTGACAAGAGTTTGGCCATCCTGGCCGATGTAGTGACGACCTCCCTTGGCACTGACGAGAAGATGGCCGTTGACTGGCCCCTAGTCACGCTCGGCGGTCCGAGTGGAGCGACCAGCAACGGTGCGCTCACTGCGACGTCGCCAACGCCGAACAACTTTGAGGCTGCGGCAACGGTTGTTGCTGGCGATACGACGGGAGCCTACGGTGTGTCCATCCAGTCCAAGGATCTGGGTAACAACCTGACCGACAACTTGACGGATGTCACGGCGGAGACGCCGAGCATCAGCGGCGCGGTCCTTACGGTAGCTAACGGGCCTCTAGGTGATACAGACTTCAGTGGTGCCGTAGGTCCATCCGATGTCACCGTGTTCATGAACGCGACGACTACTGGCGCACCAGCGGTTAGTGCCGTTGACGCGAGCGCTAGGACCATCACCCTCGCGAGCGCTGCAACATCGACCGAGGCTTGGACGGTCACGTACAGCTATTCGCCGAACAAAGTCGAGATTGATCAGTCCGCCCCTGCGGTGACCTTCGACCCCGATGGCTCGGCGGATGTGCAGAACCAGTCGCCGTTTGTTCGCCTTATCTTTGATGAGGATGAGTACCCCGGTGACAGCTACAAGACGGTAACGCTGACAAAGGCCGAGCTCACTGATCCGGATGGGGTCGCCACGGACATTTTGGCCAGCTTCTCCACCGGTGACGACATTGAGTTCATCTGGGCGGCCACCGATTTGGCCTTGGGCGCGTACACCTTGAAGGTGAGCGCCACGGATACGGCGGGCAACGCTCTAACCGATGCTTCTGGCACGTTTACCATAGCGAAGCGCACAGTTACTTTGGCCATCAGGCCGGGCTGGAACCTAGTGTCCCTGCCCGACTCGCCGGCGGCCACGGCATCGGACGTGAACGACGTGTTCAACTCCGACAAGATAGACGTGGTGCTGAGCTACGATGCGGTTCGTAACAATTGGTTCAGCGCGACCCGACAGTCCGACGGCACCCTGGGCAGGCCCGGTAGTGGGCTCGCTTTGACCGCGGTGACAACCGGCAAGGGCTACTGGGTCCATTCGACGGCAGTCATATCCCTGAAAGTCGACGTACCTGGCCTGTCGCCGGGCGCGCCTTCACAGCCGCCGAGCTTCGCACTGACGAGGGGCTGGAACCTGGTGTCCTACACGACATCGGACCTGGCCGTGGCCACGATTGATGTAGACGACTACTTCACCGGCCTCGATTGGTCGAGGGCCTTTGGTTACGACAATGCGACGAACAAGTTTACGAGCCTGCTGCCGGATACTACAAACACGGTGGCTCTGGGTAAGGCATACTGGGTATTCCTGAACAAGGCCGGTACGCTAGTTCCCCCGTAAATTGGGAGCACGATCGAAACCGAATTAGTTAGCGGGATAGGATAGTAAAGCCTCCCTCCTCCGTCATGGGGGAGGGAGGCTTTTTTTGAGGAGCAAGATGAAGGGACAGATTGTGGTGCGGCCAGTACTAGCGTTTGTTGTGGCGGCGATTGCCGTCAGCGTTCTTGTTGAGGCCGCCACTGCGCAGGTGCCACCCATCCCTGCGATCTATTCGGGCACAGCGACTGTTGGGGGCCAACTGGTCCCCGATGGTCAGTTCATTATTGGAAAGGTCGGAAACTACGAATCCGATCCGGCTTTTGTGAGTAATGGGGCTTTCGACCTGGTTGTGGCTCCGCAAGACTCGAGTCTGATTAATCAAAAATTGTCATTTTTCCTCGGTGGCCGGGTTGAAGGGGACCGAACAGTTAATTTCGTGCCAGCCTCTGTAGATCTGAATTTTGATCTGGCATTTCCGAAACTACCTGACCCGACGCCTACCCCGACCGCGATTCCTACGGCCACGCCGCGGACGGCGCCAACCATTGTCTATTCTGGTTCGATCATCGTTGCGGGAGGCGACGTACCCCCGGGGGCAACATTGGTGGCGAATCTGGGATCCTACCAATCACTTTCAGCCCTTATTGAAGGAAACAACTACAGAGCTTTGGTCGTTGACCCGCGGGACGGAGAACTGCTTGGTGAGCCGATTGTCTTTACACTTAATGGATTTCCAGCTACCCAAGGTGCGACTTATGAAGAGGGTGAACTGAGCCGTAACCTGGACCTGATATTTGTCGGATTGCCGGCGCCGACGGCGACGCCGACGCTGACTCCTGTGCCTACAGCTACACCGGCTCCGACGGCGACGCCATTGCCGACTGCAACGCCAACTTCGACTCCGACACCTACGCCGACGGCCACAGCCACGCCGACCGCAATACCGAGTGCAACGCCAACGAGGACACCTACACCTACACGGACCCCGGCGCCGACCTTTACACCTCGGCCTACCCGCACGCCAATTCCGGAGGCCACGGCCACGGAGATACCCACGCAGATACCCACGCAGATTCCGTCTCCAACGTCTACGGCTATACAGGCCACATCTACGGTCACGCCAGAAGAAGAGGGAGGCGGATTCGCGTGTGTTCCGTTCTTAAACGTGTCAGCAGGGACTGGAGCGATGAATTCGCTGCTATTGCTAGGCCCGATAGGTTTGATCGCGGGGTATCGCAGAATCCGCCGCCGTCCATAGGATTCGAGTGAGCAATATCGGTAGCGCCTCTGGTGTTTCCAAAAAATCAACGAGTCGTTCGTGCCGAGTGACACTCCTGTTTGCCCGTTTCTGTTCTCGATGGTCCTATTGATGGCTTTACCAGATTCACGTCGGCTGGTTTCGGTCTCCGTACCCTTGTAGTCTCTGATGTCATCCCCATCTGAAGATTACGCCACGTGGGAGTGTGCCATGTATTCAGAAACCACCAACGCCGCGGCTCGATATCTGGCTAGTGCCAGGCTGGACCGCGTCCGCCTGGAAAGCCTCGATTCGGAGCTCACGCCTGGAGATGAACTCTCGGCCTATGTCGTACAGGATGCACTCCATAAACGGCTCAGTGAGGCGGGCGCAGGGGCTGTGTCTGGTCATAAAATAGGCTGTACCACGTCGATCATGCAGAGCTACCTGGGAATTGATACCCCCTGCGCCGGCGGGGTATTTGAGCCGACGGAACGTCGTCGAGACGGTGTGTTTTCCTTTGACGAACTGCTACACCCTGGTGTAGAGTGCGAACTGGCCGTGCGGCTAGGTACGGACCTTAGTCCCGGTGACGCCCCTTTCGATGCTGTTTCCGTGGCTGATGCTGTTGAGGCAGTCACTCCCGCAATTGAGATCGTCGATGACCGTTGGGTCGACTACAAGGAGATTGATACCCCGTCGCTGATCGCGGATGATTTTTTCGGCGCCGGTTGTGTTCTTGGCGATGATGCGCAGAATTGGCGGGAGTTGGATTTATCCGACGTTGAGGGCTCGATGACGATAAATGGTGAGCTTGTGGGCAGCGGCAAGGGCTCGGCGATACTAGATCAGCCTCTTTCGGCACTTGCTTGGCTTGCAAACTTGATGGCGCAACGTGGCAAGTCCTTACGGGCGGGGGAGTTTGTTCTACTCGGTAGCCTCGTTGAGACAAAATGGGTGGAACGGGGCGACCTGGTCGATATCGACCTCGGCATCCTCGGTCGTGCCACTGCACACTTCGTTTAGGCGCTACAAGCGCTTTTTGAGGGTGTGGGATGTGCCTGGGAAGGTTTTGTTGGGTCTTTTTTCGGTGGGGATGGGTCTCTACCTGTAATGCTGAGGACGCCCTCGGAGAAGTATTTGTAGGGCCACACTTACCTCAGGGCACGAAGACACCCCATTCCCCGTGCCTTTGCGGACGGTTGGGGTGATATGCCCTGGTTTGGGTTGATGTCTTGTGCTGAGGGGAGTCCCAAGACTTGACCGTAGAAGGCGTCCACAAGACCACCGGCATGGTTTACACCGAGGCTGGCGACGGTCCGGCTGTTGTCCTGGTTCACGGATGGGCGTGCGATCGCAGTTTCTGGCGCAACCAGATTGAAGCGCTTTCCGGCGTCTGCCGAGTACTAGCGCCCGACCTCCGCGGGCATGGCGCGTCGTCTGTGCCTGAGGACGGCTACTCTTTGGACCGGCTGGCTGGGGACATTCACTCTGTATGCCATGGCCTGGGGGCGGTTCCGTTCGTGCTGGTGGGCCACTCCATGGGCGGAATGGTTGCACAGCGCTACGCACTAGACCATCCCGACGATCTGGCGGGCCTTGTATTGGTGGCTACGACCGCTGCCGACCCTGAAAAGGTTCTGGTATCAAGGCAGATAGCGTCGGCATCTCCCGGGGAAGGCTTTCGGAGCGCCTTCCTGCGCTACTCGGCATCGTGGTTCACTCCCGATTCGGACCCTGAGCTGGTGTTGTGGGTGGAGGATCGCATGTTACGTACACCAGAGCACGTGGCTATGAAGCTGGTGGACGCATATGGTGATATGGACGTAAGAGAAGAACTATCGGCGCTGGATATGCCGACGCTTGTAATAGGCGCTCGCGGGGACGCATCAACGCCTGTGGATAGGTCAGTCGAGCTATCGCAGCTGATTCCCGGCGCGAACCTAATCACGGTGGATGAGGTAGGTCACTTCGTGCAGCTTGAGCGCCCTGACAAGGTGAATGAGGCGCTCATGGAGTTCCTAGTAGGACTCGGGCATTTACGGGGTCAAACGCACAACTAGGTGTTCTAGGTCTGCCGTCCGGGTTCAGGCGCTCAATGAGCGGATACCGTTCGCGTGTCAGATCGTCCACGGCATCCAGGAGTTGCCTCATTAGTTTCTGGGCCTGTATGTCGAGGCCGCAGCCGTGGTTGTCAAAGGCTGTGATCAGGCTCCCTACGCTCTCTTGGGCGTCGCGTCCATTTTCCGGGTACTCCGTTCAGTCCGTGCCCGACAGCGACATCCTGTCTATCGGCCCGCCTTCTGAGCCTTGGCCCAGCTATCTCTCAGGGAAACCGTGCGGTTGAATACCAGTGCGCCGGGCTTCGAGTCCACGGAATCGACGCAGAAATAGCCGAGTCGCTCGAACTGGTAGCGGACTTCGGGAGTTGCGTCGGCCAATCCCGGCTCCAACCGGCAAGAGTTCAGGGTGACGAGGGATTCCGGGTTCAGGACCGAGTTGTAATCGTCTGCGGCATCGGGCCGTTCGTCTGTGAACATCTGATCGTACAGGCGAACCTCAGCGGTCAAGGCATGCTCCGCCGAGACCCAGTGGATGGTGCCGCGGACTCTGCGTCCGTCCGGCGCATGCCCTCCCCGAGTCTTGGGGTCATAGGTGCACCTGACTTCGACGATCTCGCCCGTGTCCTCGTCCTTGACTACGCTCTGGCACGTGATGAAGTAGCCATACCTCAGGCGTACTTCACGGCCAGGCGCCAGCCTATAGAACTTCTTGGGCGGGTTCTCCATGAAGTCGTCGCGTTCGATGTATAGCTCTCGGGAGAACGGTACCGTTCGTGAGCCCATCGACGGGTCCTCAGGATTGTTTACCGCCTCCATTTCCTCGGTCTGGTCTTCAGGGTAGTTCTCGATAACCACCTTAAGAGGACAGAGAACACCCAGGACCCTCTGTGCCCGCCGGTTCAGGTCTTCACGGACGAAGTGCTCGAGAAGCTGGATCTCTGCCGTGTGGTTTCTTTTGACTACTCCGACACTACGTGAGAAGTTGTTGACGGCCTCTGGCGTGTAGCCACGCCGCCGCATCGCTGAGATGGTCGGCATCCGTGGGTCGTTCCAGCCTGTGACATGGCCGTCTTCTACCAGGGACAGCAGCTTGCGCTTGCTCATCATTGTGTAGGTCAGGTTCAGGCGAGCGAACTCGATTTGCTGGGGGTGGTGCACGTCCAGCTCATCCAGCAGCCAATCGTACAGAGGCCGGTGGTCTTCGAACTCCAGTGTGCAGATCGAATGGGTCACGCCTTCGATGGAGTCGGACTGACCCTGGGCAAAGTCGTATGTCGGGTAGATTGGCCAGTTGTCTCCGGTCCGGTGGTGGGTCGCATAGAGAATGCGGTAGATGACTGGGTCACGTAGATTTAGGTTCGGTGACGCCATGTCAATCTTGGCGCGTAAGACCCGTGAACCCTGTTCGAACTCACCTGCACGCATTCTGGTGAACAGGTCAAGGTTCTCTTCGACACTCCGGTCACGGTAAGGGCTATCCTTGCCTGGTTCGGTTAGCGTGCCTCGATACTCTCTGATTTCGGCAGGGCTCAGATCGCAGACGTAGGCCTTGCCCTTGACTATCAGCTTTTTCGCAAACCCGTACAGATCGTCGAAGTAGTCCGAGCTATAGTAGGCTTGACCTCCCCAGTCGTGGCCGAGCCAGCGCAGATCCTCCTCGATCGATTTGACGTACTCCACGCTCTCCTTCGTAGGATTTGTGTCATCAAACCGTAGGTTGCAGATGCCGCCGTACTCCGAGGCTATGCCGAAGTCGATTGCAGTGGCCTGAGCGTGGCCGATGTGTAGGTAGCCGTTGGGCTCCGGTGGGAAGCGCGTCATCACTCGGCCGCCATTCTTGTTGGCCTCGAGGTCCTCTTCGACGATGCTGCGAATAAAATCGGTTGGAGAAGACAAGTATGCTACTCCGTGCGAGGGTTGACGACTATTTCACCTGCTTGCCTGATGCGACACTTCCTGGAATAGTGTAGTGGATTAGCTAGGATCTACACAACGTTCTTGTAGGTAGGCATCTTTGGTACGCATCGGTTCGTATTTATAAGAACCAAAACGACCACAGGTTGAGGAGGATTCGTGCGGTCCCTATGGCGAAGACCCAGGCTAGGATTCTTGTTCAGGAGAAGCACTGTCTTGGGTCTGCTCGCGGTTTTCATCATGCTGCCCCAGACCGATACCTTTCGGCTGTCGCCTGCCAAAAGGACTGCCTCTGAGTATCTCTTCTCGTTGGCCGGCTGGGAGGTGATGAACGTCCCATACAAGTGGTACCAGCTATTGTTGAGCGCCTTGCCAGGTAGCGACCCTTCTCGGGAAGAGCGTCTGGCCAGTCTGGACCGCTATCTGCAGCTTGCCAGGATGGTGCACAAGGAAAAGGACCGACTTGAGGGCCTGGCGTTCCGGAGCAGCTCAACGCTGTCCACCGGAAGCATCAGGGAGAGGTCGGAGAGGTCGACCGACTATCTGGACGAGTTGACTGCTGAGAAGGAGGCCGCGAGGGCGGACGCCGAGTGGGCAATTGAGTCGGAGCTAAGCGAGGTGCTCATTGAGGAGAACCTGACTTCCATGTTTGGGTTCTTATTCCCACCGGTTGACCTGCGATTCGACCCCCCACCCACGGTGCTTATAGTCTCGCCACGAGACCGTATCGAGCTAACCGAGACTGTGTTATTACATCCGGATGTGCCACCGATGGAGCGGGATCGTCTAGAAACAGAGCTGCTTGAACGCTATGATCTGTCCGCACTTGTGGCCGATCTGGGCGGGATTGCCACCTACCCCTCGCTTGTGAATGACATCCGTGAGTTACGGTCGATCAGCCGACTAGCCGCCCACGAGTGGCTGCACCAGTACTTCACGTTCCACTCGCTAGGACGCCACTACCGCAGCTCCTCGGAGATGCTATCGATCAATGAGACGGCGGCCGATATGGCAGGCCGCGAATTGGGGGACACTGTATTTGCTCGTATGGGCGGGGAACTCAGTGTGTCGGATAGCCGGTATCTGTCCGTTGAGGAGCGCAGTCCGGCTTTTACACGTGAGATGCGCGAGACCAGGCAGCGAACCGAGGAGCTTCTTGACGAGGGCAAGATTGCTGAGGCCGAACAGTATCTCAAGGAGCGATGGTGGTTTCTGAGGCTGCGGGGATTTGGACTTAGAAAGCTAAACCAGGCCTATTTTGCCTTCTACGGGTCCTACGCCGCCAGCGCCGCGTCCGTTAGCCCTATTGGCGCTCAGCTAGCAGAGCTGCGGCAGCGCTTTCCTGGAGTCGGGGGCTTCCTGAAGGCTGTGGCGACGATCTCCAATTACGACGAGTATCTTGAGTTGTTGGAGCGCTACGGCGTTGAGACGAGGTCAGAAGGAACGGGCCAAGACTAGGGTCCTCACCTCACAATCCTCTCCCTCGAAGGTTGAGGAGGTCGCTTAGGTCGCTTCCACGCGCTCAATGGCGTGCAGGCCCAGGCGTCTGGCGTTGAAGGTCAATAATGCCAAAGCGACAACGAATATGCCAAGTAGCAATCCGTAGGTCGGCAGCATTAGCGACCAGTCTGTGATCAGGACGAACGGTGGCACCGATCGCTCTCCTGTCTCGGAGACTGCCACAGATGAGACCATCAGGTTCGTCGTGCGAAAGCCGGCCCACGTGCCAAGGATAAGACCTGTCACGGCGATCGATAGGTGCTCGAAGACTAGTAGCCAAGTCAGCTGTTGGCGAGATAGTCCCATGGATTGCAGGAAACCGATCTCGCTCCAGATTCTACTCGCAAACAACAGGAGGTAGTTGGCATATCCCAGGCCCGCAGCCACGATTACGGTCAGTAGGACTACAAGCACCATCGAATTCCAGCCTGATGTCGCGAGGGGGTCGAGACGGGAGGATTCCAGCATGTCCGTTCGGTCCATAACACGACCCGAGAAGCGGAAAACGCGGTCGAGGGCGTCCCTTACGGCATCGTATGCGATTGGCGACTGTGTGACGAAGAGCTCGTTCGGAGTCGCCGCGATCATATTGCTCATCATGTTTACGTGGCCGAGTAGGCTCTCGAGGTCTGCCAGAATGAATCTTCCGCCGGCTGGTGACATGGTTGGGAAGTAGTCGATCACTCCGCGTACGACCATCGGGACGTTTCTCTCCGAGACTGGGACGACGATCACGTCATCTATCTCGAACGCCGCGGCCTCTGCAAGGGCGGCGCTGATTACGACGGGGAGCGGTCCGCCGGTGGGGCTTTGGTAAAAGCCCCGCACGCCATCTTGGTTCTCTGTGCCAAATGTGAACACTCCCGACCGACGTCCACTATGAGCCGTGCGGCCGGTAGAGGTAATGCGGTCTGGCGATAGGGTGGATGTTACGATAGGCATCCATCTGTGTTGCTCCTCGAATCCATCGAGGATGTGTACCTGATGCGCCTCACCGACCCGGGTGTGGATGTCGTCGATCAGCATCTGGCCGGCGGTAGTAACCTCTCCTGCGCCTGCCTCGAAGAGTTGGATCGACACCAGGTCCACGGGGTGCCGCATCC
>JASLXL010000171.1 GCA_030740335.1 SAR202 cluster bacterium
GCCTTCCAAGTGTTCGTACCGGATTTCAGCGACCACCAGGTCCGGGTCGATGCAAAGGAGCAAGAGGTCGTCCTGTCCCTTGAAGTGGTCGTTGGAGTTCGCGACTCCGAGGACCTGGTCGGGTTTGGAACAATGTATGAACCCCTGGGACTTCAGGCTATCGGCTTCGTAGTTTCCTGCGGGCCGCAAACTCAGCTAGTCGGCACGGTTCGATATGTGGAGGATTGTACTCATGGTGGACCGTCGTTCTGCTGAGCAGGGCTACCTTCAAAGGACTCTTTTACCGGGTCCATCAGCTTCGTGCGCATTCGTTTGTGGGCCCAGATCCGGAAACCGAATATCTGCGTCAGTCCGCGCAACCAGCTTGTCCGCACGTTCCATTCGACGTCCCATCGGGTGCCGTCGCATTCGGGCACGAAATTGTCTTGCCGGTCGGCCCAGGTGGAATCCATGGCCTCCATGGTTCTGGATTTCGCGTAGATAAATGTGCATCGCCACGAGATCAGTTCGGGAGGGTCGTCGGGGTACCGCTTCGCGTCCTCGATAACGAGGTACACGTCGTTGCTCCGCTCCTTGGTCTCTCCGTAATGTTTCTTGAAGGCCTCATTGTCGGTGGGGCCCTCCGGACCGTAGAACGTGACGCGTTCGTACACGTCGTTGACCGGGGCGGCGATAAAAGTCGAGAGTCTGAGCCTGACCAATCTTGTGTTCTCCTGTTCCTAAATTCTACAACATGCCGGAGGTGGTGGTTGCCGCCAGAGGCCGTTGTATAATGGCCGCGCCCATAAAGAATCGACCCAGGAGGAGTCTCATGACTAGCCCCCTCAAACTGGAATCCAAGCCCGATCTCGATGCCCGAATCGCTGCAATAGAAAACGAAGGCTTTGCCTATTTCCCTGGCATACTTGACGACGAAGAGGTGACGAACCTTCGTGAGACTATTGATCGACTGACTGCGGTGGAGGCCTCATTCGACCGGGACTCGGTGTCAGCGGAGGGCTTTCGGGAGAAGCACATTAAGTGCGTTTTCAACCGAGACACAACCTTCTTGAGGTTCCTGGACATGTCGCAAGTCATCGACCTGGCCGAGGCCATTCTCGGGGTGCAGGACAATAGGGGCCGCCAGACTGACTGCCACATTATTGGTATGACGGCGTGGATTACTGGACCGGGGCGGGATGACCAGCAGTTGGATGTGGACTGGCGGCCCTTCGATCTTCCGGCGGACATAGCGGCGGATCCACGAGTGAAACTGCCGGTGATGGCCGCCACCGCCCACTATTACCTCGATGACTTGGACGAAGAGTTGGGTCCAACGAAGTTCGTGCCCGGTAGCCATCGCGCTGGACGCCGCCCAGATGGCGATACGATGTGGGGGGACGTAGAAGAGCAGTCCGCGCTTTGCAGGGCGGGCGACGCGGTCTTGTTCCGGAGTGAGGTATGGCACCGAGGAACAGCAAATCGTAGCTGCAGGACGCGTTATTTACTGCAGGTCCACTACGCGAACCGAATGGTTACTCAAAAATTTCCACCATATCTTGGCCGGTTCTCGTTTTCGAAGTCCATCCTGGCCCAGGCGACCCCGAGACAGCGCAGGTTGATGGGCGATCACCGTCCGGGCGCCTACGACTAGCCGTGTGGTAATACGGAAATCAGCCATTCAGTGGGCATGGGTTGTGTCTTGGGGGACTCGTGTGAGGTGCAATAAGAGGGCGGGTCTGCGACCCGCCCCTACGGGGCAAGAAGACGAGTGGAGGCAGCCCTCTTTGAGCAGCAGGTCGGATTGAGTCAGATCTCGCCGCGGTTTTCCCATACCTTCGCCGCCTTTCGAGAGCCTGGATACAGGCTGCTGTGGCCTGCAAGCGTCCTCGCCTCGACGGGTCGATTCATGCAGACCATACTACTTGCCTGGTTCGTCCTGGAAAGGACGGATTCGCCGTGGCAGGTTGCGTTGGTTGGTTTTTTTGCCTGGGCGCCATTGCTGGGTCTGGGCGTTGTGGGTGGCGCCCTGGCCGACGCCCTGGACCGTCGTCGGTTGTGGCGGGCCACCGTGACGGTAAGTATGCTCACGTCGGCGGCACTTACGACGCTCCTATTAGGTCATTGGATTGAGGTTTGGCACGTCTTCGTTGGAGCGCTCGTGTCCGGCGCAGCAGATGCCTTGGGCATGCCCTCGAGACGGTCGTTGCTGCATGACATCGTTGGTGGCGAGCGGGTGACCAACGCCGTAGCTCTCGACAACATGGGCATGAACCTCAGCGGCATCGTGGGCCCGGCGTTGGCCGGTCTGTTGATCACCGTCTCGGGTGTCTCCGGTGGTTATGTCGTGGCAACGGCCATATATGTCGTGTCCCTGATCCTGAGTCAGGCATTGCGTCTGAAGCGGGGGACGCGGATGGCCTCACGTGCGCCGAAGTTGGGCGATGTTGCCCGTGGCCTCAAGTATGTAGCTGGGCATAGAGCACTATTGGCGACTGTGGCAATAACCGTTGTCATGAATCTGACGGTCACACCGTATAGACAGATGGTTCCGGTCGTAGCCAGGGATGTACTGAATGTCGCCCCCGGGCTGATGGGACTGATAACGTCGGCCCACGGAGTCGGGGCACTTGTGGGCTCGCTGGTAGTGGCCTCATCGCCAGGGATCCGTTATCACGGACGTGTATATATGGGTGGGTCGGCACTGGCGCTGGGATCGCTGCTCGCGTTTTCGTTATCGCGGTCATACGCACTATCGTTGGTTATAGTGCTGTTGGCCGGATTTGGCAACGCTGGGTTCAATACCATGCAGATGTCTTTGGCCATGTTGTTGCCCAAGGACGGGATGCGAGGGATCTCTCTGGGTGCGGTGAGTCTTGGAGTCGGTGGTGGGCCTGTAGGCATGTTGATTACCGGGGCCGTTGCCACGGCCGTTGGCACTACGGGGGCGATTGGAATCAACGCCGTCTATGGCCTCGTGGCCATCGCACTGGTCGGCTCGCTGGCACCAACGCTGAGACGGCGCATCGCCCCCGACACACCTATTCAGAGCCAACCCAAAACAAAAGATGTTACTTAGACCCACCAACCCTCTGAGTTATGGGGGCACTTCCCAGAAACTGGCTGCTAGGGGAAGCTGAGAAGCTACGCGTAGACCCCGGCTAGCTCGTCGTTGAGCCTGGAGATGAACCTCCTGGGCATCTCGTCGGGGTTGAAGGCCCGGCCCGTTGGGTTCACCCCAGTGCGTATTGCCTGGGTGAACTGCTCCACGGTCCAGCCCTTCACCACCCTCAACGACGGTCCTTTGAGAAAGAGCTCCCCCCGGCGCTGTCCGTCAAATTATCGCCGTGGCAACCGGAGTATCCAAGAAAGGTGGCGATGTAGCGCCCGTACTCGCTCGTGGGACTCACCGGTACCGGCGAAGGCGCTACCGAATCGGCCTTGGGTAGATCCTTGAGAGGGAATATGCCGGGTGGAATAAAGCCCAGCGTCAACGAGATCATGGAACTATGATCAATTTCATTTTGAATGGCTGGCTGGCTTGAGAGGTAGGGGACGATCGCGTGGGCGTCTTCGTCGCTTGCGTGGCGAAAGTCCACCGCGGACATGACGGGAGACCGATGGCCATCCGGGTTCGTGCCCTCTCGGATCAGGTGCAAAAACTCTCCGTCGTTCCAGTCAGGCAATGATCCGGCGGGGGGCAGGTTTGGCGGTGGTGTTAGACTGAATCGGCGATTTTGAGGCCGACCCACACGGCAGCCAGGCCCAGGGTTATCTGTAGTACGACGTTGGACAGGCCGACGAAAAATTCGCCGCGACGTATCAGCTCTACGGTCTCGAGTCCGAATGCGGAGTATGTCGTAATTCCGCCGAGTACACCTACAATTAGAAAGGCACGTGTGTCTACTCCAAGAATTGTTCGCGTCGCCGCCAGTCCAGCCAGCACGCCGATCAATAGGCAGCCAACAACGTTCACAGCAAGGGTGCCGTAGGGGAAGGCCGGGTTGCCAGCCATGTCGTTCACCCACCGTCCAACTGCGTATCGCGACGACGCCCCGATCAGGCCGCCGACGCCAACCAATGCAAGGGTCAACATGTCTTGGCTTCGCACCTCTCTGCAAAGTAGCTAATCAACGCGACTCGCGAATTTATCGCGTGCGACCTATGATAACAGCGCCATGCCTACAAACGTGCCACCACAATATCGTAAGGCGGAAGAACGGTTCAGGGAAGCTGTAACCGTCCAAGAGAAGATCGTCGCTTTGCAAGAGATGCTCACGATCATGCCCAAGCATAAGGGCACTGAGCACCTCAAGGCACAACACAAGACGCGACTCTCGAAGCTCATGTCGGAGCTAGAGGATACGTCTTTCGGGGGAAAGGGCGGACGTCACGAACCCTTCTCGATGCCCAAGGAGGGTGGAGGCAGGGCAACCCTCGTGGGGCTCACCAACTCGGGGAAGTCGCTGTTACTGTCACGCGCCACCGGGGCAAAATCCCAGGTTGGCGCCTACGCGCTGAGCACTCAGGAGCCGGTGCGTGGAATGCTGCCATTCAAGGACGTGCTTATCCAACTCGTTGACACTCCACCTATTTCAAACCCTGCGACCCAGGGTCGGCTGTACGGGCTGCTGCGCAACACAGACGTTTTCATCGTAGTGGTCGACCTGTCGATGGACCCGGTTGCTCAGGTGCGAGAGGTGGTAGCGCATCTAGAGCAGTGGGGGTTCAGTTTGCTTGGCCGAGGCGAGGCGCGGGACGAGGAAGAGAAGTGGCGCGGAAAGCCGACTGTCGTTGTTGGCAACAAGGCCGATTTGCCCGAAGGCCTCGACGGATACGAGGAGTTGGAGTCGGCGCTGGGCGATACCTACCCGATGATTATGGCCAGCGCCGAGGAGGGAGTTGGCCTCGATGAGCTGGCCGTTGAGGTGTTTTTGGCGCTGGGCGTAATTCGTGTGTATACAAAGTCGCCTCGGGAAAAGCTGGAAGAATTTGTTCGCGAAGACCCATTCGTCCTGCCGATAGGAAGCACGGTATCACTAGCCGCAGAGCAGGTTCACAAGGACCT
Source organism: SAR202 cluster bacterium (assembly GCA_030740335.1). The sequence goes on from JASLXL010000171.1 coordinate 5,048, forward strand.
TGGGAGACGCCTCAAGTATGCTGTCCTGTGGGGCCAGTCCGGGAAATTCGAAGCGCAACGGGTCGGGCCCCGCCACGAGCTGGCTGATGAAGACATCGTAGAGTTGCACTCCTAACAGTTGCAAATGCTCGTTCATCGCCGTGGCGCGGCTCGATTCGAGAATGTAATATGTCCCGACACCACTACAAAGGATGAAGTATGGACCCAGACGCCCCGATACAGATTGGAACTGATCGCCAGCTATTTCTTGACGACTTTTGGATGGCCCAGACGGACGGCGTAGTTCGCCGCCTCCACGAGCCGGAGATGAAAGAGCGCTCTATCAAATCAGAGCACCCGTGGGAGGCTCGTCTTTCGGCTTACCATACGACGTTCCACGATGGCGATAAGTGGCGAATGTACTACCAGTGCGCAGGAGGCTCGGCCACAGACCCAGGTGCCCTGAACCTGCAGGCTTATGCCGAGAGCGACGATGGAATTGTCTGGAACAAGCCGTCGCTGGGTCTGATCGAGATTGACGGCTCCACCGCGAACAACGTGGTCTACGCGGGTCCAGGCTCCGAGATGGCAGTGTTCCTTGATGAGAACCCTGAGGCCGCGGAGGACGAACGGTACAAGGCTGTGGTGCGATCGGAGGTCGGGCAGGAGATGACGCGTGTCTTGCAGGCAATGGTCTCCGCCGATGGGTTGTCGTGGCGACTCATGAGCGAGACCCCGGTTCTCACAGAGGGCCCATTCGACTCGCACAACGTGCCGTTTTGGGACAAGAGGTTGGGCAAATATGTGATTTATGCCCGGGGTGCTGCGGGATCGGGAGGTCCATTCAAGGGTGGCTACCGCTGGATAAGGCAGGCCACCTCCGAAGACTTCCTGGAGTGGACACCTCTGGTGTCCATCGAGACCGGCGAAACACCCGCCGAGCAACTTTACACGAACGCGTACACTCCCTATGACAGAGCCCTTGGTACCTACCTGATGTTCCCTTCGCGTCTCGTTCTGGAACGGTCTCCGGACCCGGAGTGGGAGCGCGAGTATGGCGGTGGGGTAAGCGACATTGTGTTCATGTCCAGCCGTGACGGCTTCAACTTCGATCGCAGCTTCAAGGAGGCTTGGATTAGGCCCGGGCCGGAGGAAGAAAACTGGCACGAGCGAGGCATCTACATAGGCAGTGGAATCGTCCAGACCACGCCCGAGGAGATGTCGCTCTACAGTCGCCAGCACAGTAGGCTGCCGACGACCCATCTTCGCCGTTATGCATTGCGCACCGATGGTTTCGTGTCGGTGAACGCAGGTTTTTCGGGGGGTGAGTTTGTTACCCGCCCGCTCGTGTTTTCAGGCGGCGAGCTGGAGTTGAACTACTCGACGTCCGCAGTCGGGTCTGTGCAGGTCGAAATTCAGGATGCTGAGGGGAGCCCTATTACGGGATTCTCGCTTGCCGACGGCTCGGAGAAGTTCGGAGACGAGATCGAGGGCGTATTTCGGTGGAATGAGGGCAGCGACCTGGGTCGCCTGGAAGCCTCAACGGTGCGCCTGCGTTTTGTGCTAGAGGACGCCGACCTGTACGCCTTTCGATTCCGCGACTCGTAAGCCCCGCTACCTCTCCCAGTCTTGTATCCGCTGCTCCAACGCCGCCTTGGCCTCCAGGAAGGGGCGCTCAAGGTAGGCCATGTGGTCGCCTTCGCCGTGGTGGTGGGTAATGGTCTCAGGGTCATGCTGCGCCGACACTTGGCGGATATAGGTGAGTGAGCCCTCGATCGATGTGAGCATGTTGCGGGCGATTTCAGGGTCGAACATCGACCACTCCCCCTTGCAGGCAACGTAGACAGGGGAGGTGTGGGCGAAGATGCCTCGACGCCACGCGTCGAAGTGTACGCCGACGATGCTGCTGGATGCGGAGTGCTTATGGGACCATGAGGGAGGCTGGCCGCTGTTAAAATTGCCCTCCGTGTAGTACTCAGGCCCTCCGCACCTTGCGGCCAGCCACGTGTGGTCGGCGACCGTGATATTTTCCGACAGCATGAGTCGCCGCGATCCCTTTTTTGAGTGAACAGAAGCAACAACATGTCCCTCCTGAACGATCTCCAGCGAGTAGATCGGGAAGATGCTCTCGGCGGTCGCCTCGACCTGCACGCTCCCTGGGCCAGAAATTTGTAATGTGTCGCCGATGTCGTGGCCGTCGACCGTTAGTCGGATGATAGGACCGCTGCTGGCGAAGGTTCTTCCAGAGGCCACGGCTTTGCACCAGTTGTCGTAGTCGAAGCTCTGGCCCTCGGGGAGGCGGGCGTAGGTGCGGGACAGCCCGACCGTAACGTCGGCTGACATCTTGTCGGTGCCCCCTACAAGCGGAATCCGGTAGCCGGAGTTCAGGGTCTGGTAGTAACCGTTGTGGGCCTTCTCGTGCATCCTCACCATTTCCATGCCCTCGATACGCCCGGTGGCAATCAACGCCACTATCTCGCCGCTGAGGCTGCCGATATGTGGGGCGATAACAGTGCCGCCCTGCGCGTGGCACTGGTCCGCCCAGTCGCTTAGTGTCGCTTCCATTGTGCCACCAAGCTCGGCCTCGCCGGGGCCGTTGGTACACCACGGCATTACCGGCTCCTTGAGCCCCCACAGGATCAGGTGGCCCATGGCGTGCTCCCGGTTCTCCTGGCAAACGTACACGACGTTGTCGCCGACCTGAGACACGGTTGGCCGGCCAGTAAAGTCCTCGATACTTGTAAACAGGTTGCCCCACTGCGACTGGAGTAGGTTTACGACGTTGAGGTCCTCGCCCTGCCCCTCCGTTAGCGCACCCTGAGCTGACAGGAAGTGCACGTGGGAGTCCCCGCTATACCAGCGCTCACGGTTCATGTGCACCCACCGTTTGATGCTTAGGGTCAGCTCTCGTTGGCCAGGTTCGATTGTGACAGTCTTTCGCAACGGCTCGTACTCGAATCCGCGGGCCACATCGACGATCACCTCGCCCCTGGGCAGCCATCCCTGGCATTTGCCGTCGATGTATGCATAGGTGATCTGGCCCAGTCGTACGTCGCCGCCTATGTCGAATATGTCGGTGGCGAGGTTCGAGTTCACCTGGTTGTGGTGGCCGTATGGCTGGTACGGCACGCCGTCGGGCGAGCGGAAGTGGATGCGGCATGGCACTGGCTCGTTTGTGTCTGCGTCCAGGACCGTCGTGTGCACCCAGTTCTTGCCTTGCTCGGCCAGATCGACCGTGATGCCTGGCGTTTCGACCGTTCCTTCGGTCTGCACGTCACCCCAGTTGACCTGACCTACGGGCTCGTCGTGTTGGCGAACCTCGACGGTTGATGACGGCGACGCCGCGATATCGACGTAGGCTGGCGATGAGCTAGTGTTCTGCTGCTGGCCCCAGCCTGCGAACGCGTCGTCAAGGAAGTCGGCTGTAGTGCCCTGAGGTAGCGGATGGACGTAGCCTGCGACTCCCCGGTCGACTTCAACATCTAGGTCGAACTTCTTTGCGGCATTGGCTTCGTCGTTCAGGAGAATCTTCGCAGGCTTTTTGCCGTCTCTCGATACGGGGTCCTCGTCCAGGCCGCCCAGAGTAATCCCGGCCACCAGGAATCGTGGCCCGTGTGAGCCCAGTTCGATCGACTCGACGACGACATTAGGCTTTGGATTCTCCCAGACCCACAGTAGATACCAGCGGCCCATAGACGTAGAGGTCTCCATTGAGCGCCTTCCCGAGTCCTTCCAGGTACCTTCGTACCGAGGGAAGAGGCTGTGGGGCTGGTCGATGAAGGCAGAGTAGGGCGTCCCAGCGGTTGGCGAACCGATCTCGAATCCGGTCCGAATCGGGACAACTATGCTATCGCCGCTGACGAGCTTGAACGTATACTCTGCCACGGGCTCTCCAGAGGCTTGCGTCGGGTCCAGCGTACGGTGGGCGATCACGATTCGGCGAGCGAGCTTGCCCACAGGGACCGTAATCGCGGCATCCGGCGAATCCAATGCCACGAGACAGTTGTCGGGATTGGCTCCCATCTGAAACGGAAGGCCCCGAAGTAGAACATTTCCAATCGGTGGCAAGTCTTCTCCGCCGATCACGTCGAGTCCAGCATTGAACAGAGGGGACAGATCGAGAGGCTCGTAGTCTGGCATGAGGCTCCTTACGACGGACGAGGTACTGGGCGCCAGTATAGCACCGTCATTCTGCGCCACTGCGGCCAAAGCGCCTTGGTTGACAGGTTTATAGGCTCCACGTACCATCACCTCTGCCACTCCCTCCTCCTAACCCCCTACGGAGGCAAAGTCCAGTGAACTCCCGCTCAGCGCCTAACGTCGTCTTCATCCTTGTGGATGACATGGGCTACGGCGACTTCAGTGTCTTCAACGATGGCCGATCGAGCACGCCGACCCTTGACGCCCTCATGGCCGAGGGCACCGGTCTTACGCAGCAGTATTCGGCATCGCCGGTGTGCAACCCCTCCCGTGCCTCGCTTTTGACCGGGCGCTACCCTCATCGGACTGGCTCGATTGATACGCTGGAGTGGTGGGGACTGGACCGGCTTGCACTGCGGGAAACCTCCCTGGCCGAGGTCCTGAGTCGCGCTGGATACGCCACGAGTCACATAGGGAAGTGGCACCTGGGGGCCTACGACGATCGCTACCATCCCAGAAACCGAGGGTACAGCGAAGCCGTCTGCTTTCGAGGTGGAATGCACGACTACTGGGACTGGAGGCTTGATTACCAGGACACCGTATTGCGAGCGGATGGGCGTTATCTCACTGACGTTTGGACGGACGAGGCCGTGTCGTTCGTCGAGCGGCGCGCCGGGGAGGGGCCGTTCTTTCTGAGCCTGAATTACAACGCGCCCCACACTCCGCTTCAGGCGCCGGAGAAAGAGATTGCGCCGTTCCTAGAGGACGGCCGATTCAACGAGGGCGTCGCGACCTTGTATGGGATGATTCGGCGGATGGACTCAGGGGTCGCCAAGGTCCTAGATGCCCTGGATCGAACGGGCCAGCGAGACAACACTGTGGTAGTTTTCACCAGCGACAACGGTCCGCAATTTGGGACGGTGTCCCCCGATCACTGCGCATGGGACATCACACGTTTCAACTGCCAGTATGCGGGAGCAAAGGGGACCACATATGAGGGCGGCATACGGGTGCCTGGAATCATTCGTTGGCCTGCGGGTCTTGAAGGCGGTCGTACCGTCGACCAGATGGTCCATTTCACGGATTGGTTCCCGACGCTGCTCTCAGCCATCGGCATCGACACACCAGGGGAGTTGAACCTGGACGGCAGGGACGCCTGGCCTGTACTCCAGGGACTCAGTGATCAGGTCGAACAGAAGCGCTTCTGGCAGTGGAACCGGTTCGCTCCCGACATAACTGCTAACGCCGCCATGAGGGACGGCGACTGGAAGCTCGTGCGACCTCGAATAGACGAAGTGATGCGGATACCCGACAACGACGATCTGCGCACCTCGATGTACGAACCGGAACGCTTCATCGAAGGGGGCCTCATTTCAGGGCCGTATCCGGACCGCGATGTACCTCCTCCGCCTCCAGCGGAATTGTATGATCTGGCCAGCGACCCTCTTGAACGCCACGATCTGGCTGGAGAGCAGACGGAGCGGACCCGCAGAATGCTGAGCGAACTGGAGACGTGGTTCGAGGATGTGGAGGCCGACCGTGCGACTATCGACGACGGCTGGCAGGGCATCAGGGGGTAAGACATGGACATGATATTAACCGGCGGGACCGTGCTTACGATGGACCCGCAGGTCCGCCGGGCCGAGGCGGTGGCAGTACGGGACGGCAAGATCGCATCGGTTGGGTTTGCGATCGAGATCGCTGCTATGGCCCGCGAATACGACTGCAAGTTAGGGTTGGGCCGATTCCAGCTTATTGAGATGTTTGACTGTGATTTACCTGAGCCCGCCTAACTTGCTCCAGTCTTGACGAAGTGGATGTTCTGGACTCGATCTGTGCTGCACGTGAATCCGGTGATCCTGTTGTTCTTGTCGCGAACAAAGTAAGCGTCGGCCATCATTAGCTTGAATTGGTCTGCACGTAGGTTGATGGGTTCCTCGTCTCCGTCGGCGTGCCTCAGGTATATTTCGGTGCCATTGAGGACCAGTTGGAGGGTTGCCTGCAATTCGTCGTTGGAGTACTTGCCGACAAACTCCTGCAGGCGAAACTCGTCCTCCAGGTATGTGTCGGCAATCTGTCGGGTGAGCCGGGTGGCCGAAATGGAGTCCAGGTTGGTTAGGCAAATAGCGGTGAACCGCTGCTCTGGGAAGCGAATCATGTCAGTTCGAATTCCGGACCATTCTCCGGCGTGGCGGGTGTTTTCGAGCCCTTTGTACTGTCCGCGGAGCAGACCGAACGCGTAATTGGTCTCCGCTCCTGTATTTAGCATCCCACGGCTGGATATCAGTTCGATAAAGCCGCCCTCGCCTATTTTGCTGTCATAAAAATTCTGGTCCCAGAGAAACAGGTCGCCTATGGTCGTGACAAACGCGCCATGGCCTTTCACCTTGAAGTTGGTCGGATCCTCCTCGAATCCCCCTTCGGGCTTGGGGCTATAGCCCTTCACGCGGTGTACGTTATCTGGCCGATCTCGGTCGAGCATGTAGGAGTCCTTCATGCCCAGCGGTCGGAAAATGTGCGCCTCAGCGAAATCACCGAACGAAGAGTCACTCACGCGCTCGATGATCTCCGCCAGTAGCACGTAGCCGGAATTACCGTAGACATGTCTCGCCCCCG
>JASLXL010000172.1 GCA_030740335.1 SAR202 cluster bacterium
GCGGGACTGGTCGATCCTGTGACGGACGAAGGGATTCACTCGGCCATTTGGAGTGGGCGGGCGGCAGCGCGCCACCTGTCCGAGTATGTAGCTGGTGAGATGGTCGACCTGGCGGCGTACGGCCGAGAGGTCGAGCGTGACCTTGTTCCGGACCTCGTGGCGTCACGGCAGTTTCATGACCTACTCCACCTCTCGCCCACACTCTATCTCTGGGTGGAGCGGCGCACGTCTATCATCTGGCGGCTAACCTGCCGTATCCTTCGGGGAGAGCAGACCTACGCCGGTGTGATGAGGAAACTTACCTTCATCGCATTTGTTATTGGCTTCGTTTCGGACCTGATAAACGTCACGCCTGTACTCCGGAGGATGGCGGGCCTGCGTGACGCTTCTCCTCCCGAGCGGTTCTTTCGCCGCCGTCGTTTCGTGGACGCCGCGCGTCCCAGTTTGGGGCAAGGCTCAGATCTGTCTGATCGTTGACGTGGTGTTGCGCACCCTAGTTTTGGGCAGAGCGTTATAGCCTTAAGTCGCATGTAGAGGTCCCTGTACCCCCTATCCCATTTCCCACCGAAGAACCCAAAATATCAGAGAGAGGTGTTGCGTGGAGATACGGCAGGAGAGTCTTTTGGACGGTGCGCGCAGGGCGAGAGGGACCGCCGTGGTCATCGACGTCTATAGAGCGTTCACTACTGCCGCAGTGGCGTTTTCGAGGGGCGCCGAGGCCATTATCATTGTGGCTGAACTTGAGAGGGCGCTGGACCTCAAAAGGCAGGGCGCTGCCGCGTTTGCGTTTGGAGAGGTTGACGGGTTCATGCCGGACGGGTTCGATTTCGGTAATTCGCCCTTCGAGCTGTCCACTGCCGATGTTGAGGGCAAGACTCTGGTCCAGCGAACTTCTGCGGGCACGGTTGGCGTTGAGGCTGCAGCGGCAAACTCCGAGCGCACATTCGCGGCCTCTCTCGTGACAGCGCGGGCCACGGCTAGAGTGATCGCCGGTGAGGACCCCGAGTTGGTCACGGTTATCGCGATGGGGGATGCTGGGAAGTTCCGGACTGACGAAGACGAGCAGTGTTCCCTCTACATAAGGGGCCTGCTCCAGGGGATGACCCCCGATCGCGATGCTGTTCGCTCACTGGTCTTGTCCGGCGAGCAGTCACGTAAGTTCGACAATCCGTCGCGACCGCATCTATACACCCAAGATAGAGATATGGCCCTTGAAGTCGACAGCGTTCCATTCGCTGTCGCGGTTGAGCGAGAGGATGAGCTGCTGGTGGCACGACCGGTCTCCCCCTAGTTACGCTGAAGGTTGGCCGTGACGATCCTTCTAGTTGGCTCTGCCGTCGGAGTCTTTCGTCGTGATTGACACCATAGAGTTTCCGTTTTCGCTCGCTGAAATCGTTTGCGAAGACAATCTGACAGGATTCCTGCTCCAACGCGGTACGGACGAGCCCAATCCCCGCAAAGAACTCCGCAACTCTGGGATGTTTGAGCTCGCCGTTCATTGATGGATGGTCATTTCTGATCGATTCATCTCCGTCAAAATATGCTATCGCTTGTCATACTCGAGATGGCGGAGACAATGGTGTTCTTGAAGACGGTTGCGGCTATCGCTGTGATGGAGATGAACGCCAGCGTTATGGCTGAAGTTCGCATGCCTGACGAGAAATCGTTGACGACGGATTCGGCCATATCGAAGCCCTTGTCAAATGCCAGACGCGAAGTGGACGGGAGCTTCGTATCGACATCCTCGATGATTTCCTGAATCGCCTCTTCCCGCTGCTCTTCGAACTGGCCTGATGTGACGGTCCCATAGACCGGTCCGAAGGCCAAGATTAGTATCACCGACGTGATCAGTAGGAAGGATGCCGCGTAGATCAAGCGGCCCCACCAACCCCGGCCTCCCAAGAATCCGATTACAACGAGAAGTAAAATCAAGGTAAGGTAGAAAATCCATTTGTTGTCGCGGGTCCAGCTTAGCCAGTTGCGACTCAGGTCCAGGATATCCATAGCAGTATCTGGGATGAAGAGCAGCTCTACGCGCGGTGGGTCCAGCGGTGCGTTGGCGTCCACACCGTCTCTGAGTTCCCATAGGTCGCGCCTGAAGTCGATATGGGTGTATGTGAATCCGTCGCTCAGGAAGGAGCGAACGTTGTCGACCCCATCGCTAATCTCCTCGTGGTAGATGGAGGGACACAAGGCTCCCTCCGGCCTGGGCCGCACCAGATCCCTTTCCGTGTAGACGCATCCGTCTCGGAGGAATCCTCTGAACTTGTCCAGTAGCTCGACGTTGTCTCCCGCGCCGGCCACATTGAGGGCCGAGATGATACGGGTTTCGCTGAAACTGACCATGTTGGGTACAGGACCGAGCACTGAGCGTTGCACCGTGTCGTCGATGTCTATTCCGGACATCTCAATCAACTCGCCCAGGTCTACGTTGGGTGGTGCACAGGCGGGCAAAAGACCCGCGCCGCCCCGAGTTGTTGCAACCGCTTCCGTCACGGTTCGGCACATGGGCAGTTCGTCGATTAGGGCGGTGAGCTTCGCTTCCACCATGTCCACTATGATGTTGCTGGCCAGACGCTTGTTTTCGACCAGGGATATGTCCACGGAGAACGAGTCGGTCTTGCCTGCCAGGTACGGGCCAGCCTCGTCGATGACTAACTCAACCTGCTCTTCCACCCACTCAGTCGGAGCTACCTGGCGCAGTGCGCCCAGTATCTCCTCTTCGGTTACTGAGACGCCAAACGTCAGGTCCGCGGTTGCTCCAAGGCTGTCCACGGCAATGGGCTCTATGACCTCGTCGTACAGGAGATCAGCTGCATCCAGGTCTCTGAGGATTGACTTTACCTCGTCAAGGGCGATATCGATTCTGTCGGAGAGATTGATGCCGACCTCGAAGGTTTCCGACTTTCCGATCATGTATGCCGTGACCTCGTCGAGGGTGTCCTCGACCATTTGCTGTACCCAATCTGCTGGCACAATGTGTCGGGCGGCCTGCACGAGCTGGTCCGGCGATGCCTTTGCACCGAGGGGTAGCTCAACTTGCACCGCGTCCCGAATCTCGGGCTCCACGGCCTCGTCGAAAAGGAGGCTGTATGTGTCGGCCTCGCGAAGAAGGGCCTTGACCTCGTCGACTATTATGGCGACCTGCTCGCCGACTCGGAGTGTCAGTTCGAATTCGTCGCGCTCGGCGGTCAGGTACCCCCCCAACTGGTCGAAGGACTGCTCCACCAGGTCTTGGATGTACTCGGGAGGGATTGCCCTGTTGATGGCCTGGACTATCTGCTCAGTCGACAGGCCGGAGGTCTTTATCGGGTTTCCGTCAAGTGAAAACTCGGATGGAGGCAAATCGCGGGCTTCGTCCAATGCGGAAGTCAGCAGATCGTTGAGGGCGAACTCGTAGAGGTCGCCCTCAACGATCTGCTTGGTGTAATAGCTGGGCTTAAGGAATGTGTCGCTGACCTGCACTGTGAAGAGGGTTAGCAGGAGCAGGACTAAAAGAAGTAGCCCCAGAGGTATAGAGATTATTCGGCCAATCCAGATCACATTGCGTACTATAGCCAACGAAGCCACCACAGGCAACGGGTGTAGGCACTGGAATTTGGGGGGCACTTGGGCTCGTGGTGACTTCCACGAGAAATTGTGATGTCCAAGATGCCCTTGGGGCGGCTCCATCTCGGCATGGCCGCCCGGGTGATTTGCCGTCTCTGGGTCTCGCGCAGTTGAAATTGCTCTCGCCAAAAATCGGCCTATTGAGGAGTCCCAAGGATTCACGTGGTAGATCCGACCACGACGATCCTGGCAATCCGTGGGATATGACTTGAACCAATCGGTATCGTTGCGGAGCGAGGCATTGAGCGACGACACCATGTGGGGCGAATGGCTCTACATGGCTATTGGCGAGGGGTCGTCCAGGCCGGTCTGCCATCGAGTCAGCTCGGCTCTCAGGCGGGTCAAGGTCAAAGCGGATGACTCGTCCCTTGAGAGATCCTGCATCTCCAAGGGGTCGGTCTTGAGGTCGAAGAGTTGCGTCCGGCGCTCGCGATCCACCGAGTACTCGATCAACTTGTGGCGGCGATCCCGCACGGACCGCTGATAGCTCCGGTATGCCGTGAACAGCGTGTCGCGTGGCGCGCTCTTTTTGGAATGCATTGCCGGAACCATGCTGACGCCCTCGACGCTGTCCGGGAGCGGCTCGCCCATCAGTTCGAAGAGGGTTGCGTAGATGTCACTCAGGTACACGAGGGCGTCGGTTGTTTGGCCCTCAGGGATGCTGGGCCCGCTTAGGACGAGTGGAACGCGGACACTGTGGTCGTAGAGGTTCTGCTTGCCCATGAGGCCATGTTGGCCCAAGGCGAGTCCGTTGTCGCCCGCGAACACCACAATAGTGTTGTCGGCGCGTCCTGAAGACTCCAGCGCCGCCAGAACCCGGCCCGCCCTTTCGTCCAGGTGGGTGATCATGGCGTAGTATTCGGCGATGTGGCGGCGGATGTCGTCGGGTGTGCGTGGAAACGGGGCCAGCAGCTCGTCGCGTACATCCAGTTCCCCATTGTCGAAGGGATGTTCTGTGGCGAAATTCTCTGGCAGTTCCAGCGAGTCCGGGTCGTATATGTCGTGGTACCGGGCGTGGGTATCTCTGGGGTCGTGGGGAGCCGTGAAGGACAGGTAAGCGAGGAATGGGGCTGTGCCGTCATAGTCGTCGAGGAAGCGCTCGACCGATTCGCCGAAAATGTCGGTGGAGTGGCGTCCCTGGGCGACGTTGTGGTCTCGCTCCGGGTAGTCGCCGGACAGGTCGAAGTCGTGCAGCGGCATGCTGAAGTGCTCGTGCATGCCGCCGAAGAAGATGCTGTCGCCTGCTGAAAAACAACGCGCGAAGGACGCGGGCCCGTTGTGCCACTTGCCCGTCCCGAAGGTTGTGTAACCCCGCGACCGCAGTACCTCCGGGAACATGGACTGGCCGACGGGGATGTCCTTCCCCTGAAGGTCCAGGTGGAATAGGCTACGGCCCGTTAGCAGCATGGCTCGGCTGGGCATGCACACGGCCTGGTGGCTGCCGCCCATGATGTGGGCGCTGGTGAAGGCCGTGCCGCTCCGGACCAGCGCGTCGAGGTTCGGCGTTGAGACCTCACTGTTGCCGAGGGCCCCAATCGTGTCGTAGCGCTGGTCGTCGGCCAGTATGAACAGGATGTTGGGTCGCGAGTCGGTCACACGAGGTTGGCTCACGATTGCCCTCCACAGCGCGACTTCTTGTCCGTTGCCAAGGGACAAGAAGGAAAACCTATAGCTGGGGGATACCCTAAAGGCCCCAACCAGAGGGGGCGTGCCCCTCTGGACTCCCCCGGATCTGATTTCTGAGAAAGGCTCATACCCACAACCCTACATGTGGACCCGCAGGCTCTTTGGGTCGTAGGGGGCAGTCATGCGTACCTTTGCTGTGTAGCGCTCCGTCGCGATTTCGATCTCGTATTTTCCTGAACGTATGTACGCTGGTGTCACGCCGTCCTCGCTCTCGACGTAGCCCAGTCCGATGGCCGTGCCGATGGTGTGGCCGTACTCGCCTGAGGTGACTACCCCTGCCAGCTCGCCGTCGCGATAGATTGGTTCGTCTCCTAGGAGGATGGGTTCGGGGTCATCGAGCACGAAGACGGCCAGACGCCTCTTCAGGCCCTCGTCGAGCTGCCTGAGCAGGGCGTCCTTGCCGATGAACCCGCCGTCTTTGTCGAATGCGACCGCGAACCGGAGTCCAGCTTCAAGCGGCGTGTCCACGTGAACGATGTCGTGGCCCCATGACCGGTACGCCTTCTCGATGCGCAGCGAGTCCATGGCGTGGTAACCGGCGTGCCGAAGACCGTGCTCACGTCCAGCCTCGATGATGGCGTCGTAGACCCCGGCTATGAACTCGGTGGCCACGTAGATTTCCCAGCCAAGCTCGCCGACGTAGGTGACACGGGTGGCGCGAACCGGGGCATACGCGAGGGTGATCTCTTTTGACGCGAGGAAAGGGAATGCCTCGTTGGAGAGGTCGTCGTCTGTGAGTCCCGACAGGATCGCCCGGGCGTTCGGACCCATGACGCTGAGGGTGGCGTATGCCGACGACACGTCGGTGAGGTACGCCCGAGCGTCCTCAGGAATGTGGCTCTTGACCCAGGTGAAGTTCTGCCTGGCTACGCCGCCACCAGTGACGATCATGTACTGGTCTTCGGCCATGCGAGTGACCGTGAGGTCGGCCTCGATCCCGCCGCGCTCGTTGAGCATTGCTGTGTACACCACGTTGCCGGGCTCGACTCCAACATCGTTGGCGCAGATGGGTTGCAAGACCGACTCGGCATCCGGTCCCTGAAGCAGGAATTTTGCAAAGGAAGTCTGATCAAACAGGCCAGCCGTCTCCCGAACGGCTCGATGCTCCTCGGCGGAGTAGGGGAACCAGTTTTGGCGCTGGTAGGAGTATTCGTATCGGGGCTCAACTCCCTCCGGCGCGTACCAGTTCGGGCGCTCCCAGCCGCGCAGCTCTCCGAAAGCTGCGCCCGCGGCGGTCAGGCGGTCGTGCAGCGGCGACTGTCTAGCCATGCGGGCCGTCTCGGGCTGTCGTTTCGGCCAGTGCGTGGCGTATAGCAGGCCGAGGCTCTCCACGGTGCGATCGTACAGGTATTTTGACCGGTTCTCGAAGCCGTGGAATCGCCTGATGTCCACTTCCGACAGGTCCATTTGCGGGTGGCCCGCGACGATCCATTCCGCGACGGCCTTGCCCGATCCGGCCGCGCCGGCGATGCCGCTGGAGTTGAGGCCTGCGGCCACATAGAAGTTACGCAATTCAGGTGCTTCGCCCATGATGTACCGGTTGTCGGGCGTAAAACTCTCCGGGCCGACGACCCAGCGCAGGAGGTCGACATCGGCCATTGCTGGTGCGCGCTGTACGGCGTTCTCGACGAACACGCCGTAGCGGTCCATGTTGGCATCTATGCGTCCGAAGGCGAAGTGATCTGGGATGCCCCCCATGCCCCAGGGCTGGGCTATGGGCTCGAAGCCTCCCATCAGCATGCCGCCCTGATCCTCGATGTCGCGTCGGAAGTAGATGTAGCCGTCGGGGTCGCGTAGTGAGGGCATGTCGGGTGTGACGCCCTCCATCGGGCGCGTGACCAGATAGGCGTGCTCAGCGGCGTGGAGGGGCACAGCTACGCCTGCCATCAGGCCGATTTCCCGGGCCCACATGCCGGCGCAGTTCACGACGACCTCGCACTCGATGTCGCCGCGAGAGGTGTTCACCCCTGTGACTGCGCCACCTTCGCGCTGGATACCGGTGACCGTCACGTTGTCACGGATTGTCGCTCCTCGCTGTGTGGCGCCAATCCCCATGGCCATCGTCGTTGCGTCCGGGGTCGTCTGTCCGTCCTTGGGGACGTACATCGCACCGACCACGTCGTCGGTGTTCATGAGCGGCCACAGTTCGCCGGCCTCACGTGGAGTGATGCTATGAATCTCCACACCGAAGCCTTTCGCCATGGATATGGTCCGCTTGATCTCGTCCGCTCGGCCCTGGGTGCGGGCTACGGTGATGCTGCCGGTCTGCTTGAATCCGGTGGGCTGGCCCGTCTCCGCTTCGAGCCTGGAGTAAAGGTCGGCGGCGTAGCGCGATAGGTCCGTGAGCGCCCGGGTGTGACGTAACTGCGTGACCAAGCCGGCCCCATGGCCGGTTGTACCGGCAGCCATCGTGAACTGCTCGAGCAGCACGACATCCTTCCAGCCGAGCTGAGTCAGGTGGTACGCGACGCTGTAGCCTACAATGCCGCCACCTACGATGACCGCTCGTGCCTGCTTCGGCAGATCCTTCGGCATCATGCTTCTCCTGTCACAACGAAGAGTATTACCACTGAGGGCGCTGAGCTCAGATCATCGTTGAGTCTGAAGGCTCTACGAACTTTGCGCTCTCTGCGGTGAACTGTCATCGTATTCGCGGTGGACTCGCCGGTCAATACGTTTCAGGCCGGTGGTGATAAACTGGGCTGGCAGCGCAAGCTAATTGAATATGGAGGGTGTTCCCATGGCAGAGCGAGGGTACTGGCTTTTCAAGTCGGAGCCGACCGCGTACTCCTTTTCGGACCTGATGGCCGAGGAGGGTCAGACTGCCGAGTGGGACGGGGTCCGGAATTACCAGGCGCGCAATTTCCTGCGCGACGACGTCAAGGTCGGCGACGGGGTGTTTTTCTACCACTCAAACACCAAGCCAATCGCTGTGGTTGGGACGGCGGTTGTGGTGCGGGAAGGCTACCCGGACGATACGGCATGGGACCCGGAGTCAGAACACCCTGACCCCAAGAGCACGCCCGAAAAACCCATCTGGTTTATGGTGGATATCAAGGGCGAGTCGGAGCTGCCGAATCCCGTCACGCTGCCCCAGATAAAGGTCATGCCGGGCCTGGAGAACTGCTCGCTATTCAATAGGCCCCGCGTCTCGATCCACCCCATCACAAAAGCGGAATGGGACATCATCATGGGTGCTGCTCACGCTTAGTTGGGTGGGGCTGGGCAGATCCTAACTTGGATCGCCGCTGGATTCTGGGTGCTTTTGAGCTCGTACCCTGTCATGCTGAGGGGGTGCCCTGCGAAGTATCTGGGGTGGGGTCCACGTATCCAGGCTGTCGACGCAGGATTCCACGTCCCAGACCCTTCGCATCCGCTCTGGGTGACTTGGGGAGGGGGCGGGCAGGGGGCGTGTATTCCCTGGATGTGATCGCGACGTGGGATTCAGTCCCATCCCCTGGCCTCTAGCCCCGGCCTTGACGGGGTGTGCAGAGGGGCGGAGCCCCTCTGCTGGGAGGCTGAGGGTGTCTTTCAGAGGAAAACACTTTTTTCTTCTACTCTCCTCATCATTCCTGACGAATGGCGTCGCCAGGAATGATGAAAAGCCGCAGCGTAAGTCTACACGCCTCCGGCGATGACATCGCCCATCGTGGTCGTGTCCACGACGTTGCCGCCGCCGCCTGCTATGTCCGGGGTGCGGTAGCCTTCATCCAGCACGCCATCAACTGAGCGCTCGACTGCATCCGCGACGTCGTCCAATCCCAGGGAGTGGCGCAGCATCATAGACATGCTGAGGATGGTGCCTATGGGGTTGGCAATGCCCTGTCCGACGATGTCCGGGGCAGAGCCGTGGATTGGCTCATACAGAGCTGGTACGGAGCCGCCGCCACCAACGCCGCCACGTTTCGGCGTGCCCGCCAGACTGGCGCTGGGCAGCATGCCCAGGGAGCCGGCCAGCACTGCAGCCTCGTCGGAAATGATATCGCCGAATGTGTTCTCGCCGACGATCACGTCGTAGTGCTGCGGGTCGCGAATGATCTGCATCGCCAGGTTGTCGGCGTAGATGTGCTCCAGTTCCACATCCGGATACTCCTCGGCCATTTCTGTGGCGACCTCCCGCCATAGTCGGCCGGACGCCAGGACGTTGGCCTTGTCCATTGAAGTGAGCAGTTTACGGCGTCCTTGGGCCAGCTCGAAACCTACCCGCAGGATGCGCACGATCTCTTTTTCGGTGTACTTTAGCGTGTCGACGCCGCGACGGCCGCGGGACGTGTTCCACACCTTCTTGGGGCTGCCGAAATAGAGGCCGGAGGTCAGCTCTCGCACGACCATAATGTCGACACCTTCGAGTAGGTGCGGCTTGACGGGGCTGGAGTTTATTAGCGAGGGGTAGACCTTGACTGGTCGCAGGTTGGCGAAGGCGTCCAGGTTCTTGCGCATGGCGAGGATGGCGTCCTCGGGGCGCACCGCGGCCCGCGTATCGTCCCACTTCGGTCCGCCGACTGCGCCGAATAGGATAGCGTCTGCGCCGTCGAACATTTCCGCGGTTTCGTTGGGCAGCGCCGTGCCGAACTCGTCGATCGCAATGCCGCCGATCTTACCGTAGGTCAGGTCGAATTCGTGGCCATGGCGAGATCCCGCAGCATCCATCACCTTGAGCGCCTCGGTGATGACCTCGGGGCCGACGCCGTCGCCGGGTAGAACCGTTATCTTGAATTTCATGTTATGTCCTATGCGGCACGTGCGGCACGTTTGACCCGGCCTCGCGTGCCTGGATTGTTGGGCCGGGAGTATTATATGCCAGATGTCCTGAGATGGGTGTCTGCGTAGGCGCGATACACTTGACGGTGGTTCGACAGGCTCACCATGATCGGTAAGGTTACCCGCGGTTGGGCATCTGTGTTGCGGGAGATGGTGCCCTGGGTGACGTCCTCACGGCGGCAACCTCCGATACGGTCGCGGGCTCGGATCCCTTCTCGTCAAAGACGGCACGTGCCGCGGCGAGTATCTGTTCGCGCCGCTCGGCCTCGCTCAGCGTACGTGTCGAAGTAGACATGGGGGGGCACTATGCCTGACACTCAGTCATAATGCCCCAATTTGCGGAGGGTTGGTACGACTACTGCGGGCTGCTTCGCGACGATGACCGCACCTCGGGCTACTTGATTATGAGGCGATCGTGGCTTAACGTGTCGGTGTTTCTGCTATGTGCCTATCGCACCACGATGTTGACTAGGCGGCCTGGCACGTAGATAACCTTGACGATCGTCTTCCCCTCGGTGTGGACCTTGACTTTGTCTGAGTCCATCGCCGTCTGCTTCGCCGCGTTCTCCTCAATGGAAGCCTGGATTTGGATTCGGTCGCGGAGGCGGCCATTGACCTGTACAACCAGCGTGATTTCATCCTCGGCCGCCAGTTCCGGATCCCACTCGGGGAGAGTCTGGTCGTGGATGCTCTCTGAGTGGCCAATCCGCTCCCACAACTCCTCTGTGATATGTGGCGCCAGTGGAGCCATGAGCAGCAGTAGCCTCTCGATCGCCTGTTCCCATGTTTCGGGATCGACGTCCGCCCGCTCCCAGGTGCGAGCCATCGAGTTCGTGTACTCCATGAGTGCCGCGATGGCCGTGTTGTTCTTGAATCTCTCTAGGTCGTCGGACACCTTGCGGATTGTCTGGTGAACCAGCCTCGTGAGATCGCGGACCGACCCCTCGTCGACGGCTGCGTTCTTTAGTTCCGCCGGGTTCCGGTGAGCAAGCTCCCACACGCGGTTCATCCACCGGAACATCCCGTTCAGGCCCGAGTCGTTCCACTCGCCGCCCTGGTCCCACGGTCCCAGGAACATCAAGTAGCAGCGCATCGCGTCGGCGCCCACGCGTTTTACGAAATCGTCTGGGGCGACGACGTTGCCTCTGGACTTGCTCATCTTCTGGTGGCCGAAGATGATTGTGCCCTGGTTGAACAGCCGAGTGAAGGGCTCGTCGAACGAAAGCAGTCCCAGGTCCCTGAGGGCCTTGACGAAGAACCTGGCATAAAGCAGGTGCATGACCGCGTGCTCTACGCCGCCCGTGTACTGATCAACCGGCACCCATTTTGCAGCCGCCTCGGGGTCGAATGCGGCCTCCGAGTGGTTGGGGCTCGTGTACCTGAGGAAGTACCAGGACGAGTCTACGAACGTGTCCATCGTGTCTGTTTCGCGTTTTGAAGGCTTGCCGCAATCGGGACAGGGCACGTTCAGGAAGCCCTGGTGGAGTGCGAGAGGCGAGTCACCGGTCGGCAGGAACTCGGCGTCCTCGGGCAGCAGCACGGGCAGGTCCTCCTCGGGGACAGGCACGGCTCCGCACTCCTCGCAATAGATAATGGGTATCGGTGTGCCCCAGTAGCGCTGCCTGGAGACGAGCCAGTCTCTGAGCCGATAGTTGACGGAGCGCTGGCCCCAGCCCAACTCCTCGACATGGTTCGCGATCTCTTCCATGCCTTCGCTGCTGGGGAGGCCGTCGAATTTCCCGGAATTGACCTGGACACCCTCGTCCGTGTAGGCCTCTGCGAGGGTTTCATCGCCCCCGTCCGGAGGCACTATGACGACCTTGATCGGCAGGCTGTATTTGGTGGCGAACTCGAAGTCGCGCTGGTCGTGGGCGGGCACCCCCATAACGACGCCGGTGCCGTAGGTCGCCAGCACATAGTCGGCCACCAGGATGGGTATCCGTTCACCGTTGACCTGGTTGATACAGAAGGATCCGGTCAGAACACCGGTTTTTTCCTTCTCGGTGGAAAGCCGCTCAATATCGGTCTGGTGTCGAGACTGCTCGATGTACGTGGCTACCTCGTCACGGTGCTCGTCGGTCGTGAGCACGTCCACCAGGGGGTGTTCGGGCGCCAGCACCACGAAGGTCACGCCGAATATGGTGTCGATACGGGTGGTGAAGGTCTTTACCGAAGCCTGATCGAGCCCGTACTCGGAGATGTCGAATTCGATCTCGACACCCTCACTACGTCCGATCCAGTTTGTCTGCATCGTGTTGATCTT
Organism: SAR202 cluster bacterium; assembly: GCA_030740335.1. Next base: position 12,320 of record JASLXL010000172.1, read on the forward strand.
CTCGGGCCAGTCCATTTTCGACTGGTCGAGAAGCTCGTCCGCGTACTCCGTAATGCGGAAGAACCACTGATTCATGTCCCGCTGGATAACAGGTGTGTCGCATCGCTCGCACAGGCCGTCGATGACCTGCTCGTTGGCGAGGACTGTCTTGCACGACGGGCACCAGTTGACGGGCGCGAAGCCGCGATAGGCCAGTCCTTTCCGATAGAACTGTAGGAATATCCACTGGTTCCAGCGGTAGTAGTCCGGCGTGCAGGTGACCACCTCGCGGTCCCAGTCGTACATTGGGCCGATAGAACGTAGCTGGCCTCGCATTTTGGCCATGTTGTCCATCGTCCATTTGTAGGGGTGGATGCCACGTTCGATGGCGGCGTTCTCCGCGTTGAGTCCGAAGGCGTCGAAGCCCATGGGGTGCAGCACATTGAAGCCCCGCATCCGTTTGAGGCGGGCGTGGACATCGGCGCCCGACAGCACGTACCAGTGGCCGATGTGGAGGTCGCCGGAGGGGTAGGGGTACATCGTGAGTTCGTACCACTTGGGGCGCGGGTCGTCGTCAGATGTACGGAACGTCTTGTCGGCTGCCCAGCGGTTCTGCCACTTGCTCTCGATCTCCTGCGGCTCGTAGCTAGTGTGCGTTGCTCGCACCATCTGTGTAGCCATCTGTTGCTCTCCTCTTTGTTGGAGCTATCGCCTGCCAAGACAGAAAAAAACTAAGAAATATCTCTGAGGGACATCCTCAGGCTCTCGGCCCTTCCCCGCCCACAAAACGCGTTTGTAGCGCCACAAAAAAACCCGTCCCTGGACAGGGACGGGATATTGCGATTCTGACACGGCACCCCGCGGTACCACCCTGAATTGCCCCGGCGTCGCCGGAACCACTCGGACCCGTAACGGGGCTGACCGTCCAGCCCTACTGGATTCAGGCTGGCTGCTCCGGGGCGAGTTCACGGTCCTATCGTGCGCCGGGATTCCACCAAGCCCCGTTCTCTATCGCATCGAAACCGCTACTACTCCCCTTCATTGCATTTGGGGGATACAGTTTTCTGAGAGCCTCAAAGGTAACACGAGGCCCATGACCAGTCAATCAGGTTTCGTGTACGCGCAGCCCGTTTCTTTGCCGGGGGGCTTTTACGTTGCGGTATCGCAGATGCTCCCTCAACCATTAATTATTCCCTAATCTCTCTCTGTTTCGTAACATGGTTGGGCGAGATCGACGGTTGAGGACGGTATTTGATCGCGACGGAGACTAGTTCGAGGAGGATATGACCGAACGCGAGTTCACGCTGGAAGAGGCCCGCGAACTAGTGCCCTGGCTGGTGGCGAAGTTCCATACATTGGAGGTGCCGAGGTCACGGGCCAAGCAACTTGACGCCGCTATCAAAGAGCTTTCAAGTAGGATCAAGGGCAATGGCGGCGGCAGTTCACAAAGGCAACTGGAGCGACTGCAACGTGCTATCCGAGATGTCTCCGGTGAGATAGACATAGCAGTATCGGACATTCTCGATCACGGCATTCTGGTAAAGGGAGTCGAGCCAGGACTGGTAGACTTTCCGCATTTAAAGGACGGGCAGCAGGTGTATCTTTGCTGGCGCGAGGGCGAGTCCGAAATTGAATTCTGGCATGATGTAACAGCAGGGTTTGCGGGCCGCCGACCTCTTTGAGCGCTTGATGCGGACGTTGGGCATCGAATCGACTAGCCTATTCAGATTCCTGGAGAGTAATCAGGAATAAGATAGAATGATTGTATTGATTTTCCAGTGGAATCGGCGAAGCAATGCCTCCATTGTGCCAGTTGTGATAGGCAGGGCTCAAAAAGAGCGATATGTGCGTGTACTGCGTTGAATCGGAGTCCTGGGGGAGCCGCTTGAGAAGGGCGTTGCTGTGCTGAAGTGCGAGTGGATGCCTGATCCCGAGGAAACTCTCGACGACTCAATGGACCCCGACGATTTGTTCGATCCGTTCGCCGCTTGCGAGCGTCTGGCAACTCGCGCATCTGTAGACTCGACGACTGAAGACCACCTGTGTGAGCAGCACCAGCGCGATGAGATGCAGGCATCAGAGGAGGGTATCGATGGCTATCCCTCTGAGCAGTCGGTGAATTCGTGTCGATCAACGGAGAAGCCGTGTACGATTATGTAGGCGACCTGCTGAGTGACTCGGTCACCAGGTTCGGCGTACTGGCCACTCATGTCAAGTTGATGACACAGAGAGCGTTGTTATGTGAGGACCACTTCCAAGTAACGGCGACTCCGCTTGACGGCACTGGTGTAGCGTCGCTTTGACGTAGCCATGCCGTCCATGTTAGAGTGGCTGTTAGGTTGAATATCCAGTTGTTTCGATTTCCGGCGATCCCCGCACCCTCACCGCCAGGTTTTGCACCCACGGTTACGATGCTACCCGCCAATTCTCTCGCCCGGAGTGTGTCTCCATTTTTCGCTCAGTTCGTCATAAACTCAACAAACTAGTCCGCAAACCAGAAAACGAGTCGTCACAGCAGCAAGTAACTGCAGGTGAACCAGCGACTGCTTCACCTTTCGCGAAGCCCGAAACCCGACCGGAACCCAGACAGCGAACCGAAACCCATGGCTTCCACCGTCCTTCCGATTCATCGCGAAGGCCGCCTAATAGGCGGCGGGGTCGTCGCCCCGACGGTAACCGCAATGGCGACGCTGGATCTCAGCGCGATCGAGGCGACAATTCAGAATCACAACGCAGTCGGAGTGGCAACGCGGGGCCATCGCGAGGCCGAGGTGGCAATTCCGGACCACCGCGTAGTCGGGGAGGCAATGGTGGTCCCCAGCGTGGACGAGGTGGAAACACGGGACCGCGGCGAGAAGGTCGTCGAAACGCGGGACCACCGCGTGGCCGACAAGACTATACAGGGCCTCCGCGCGAAGGCTCCCGAGATACTCGACCTCAGTCCAACAGTGGTCGAAACGGCTCCTCACAACCTGACACGCAGATCGACGGAAGCCGCCATCACATTAGTCTTGATCCGGACTGGAAAGGTACTGGGCTTTTTGGCGAAATTGAGGTTTCGCCTGAGGTAGACCGGGCACTTGCGGAGATGGACTACACCGCTCCCACACCTATACAGGATGCGGTCATACGTCTCCTGAGAGAAGGACGTGATGTTGTAGGACAGGCCCAAACGGGCACCGGAAAAACATCCGCCTTCGGCATTCCTCTTGTAGAAATGTCGGATCCCAGTTCTCGTGAGGTTCAGGGTCTTGTACTGGTGCCGACTCGTGAACTCGCAATGCAGGTGGCCGGCGAACTTACCAGCCTTGGGCGTCATCGTGGGATCCGGATAGCTGCGATCTTCGGTGGTCAGCAGATGCGCCACCAGCTTGATGCGCTGGACGCCGGGGTGCATGTCATCGTGGCGACCCCGGGCCGTCTGATGGATCACATGTCGCGTCGCACGCTCGACCTGGGCAACATCAGGGCTGCGGTCTTGGATGAAGCGGATCAGATGCTAGACATTGGCTTCGCCGAAGACATAGCGCGAATCCTTCGAACGACCCCTCGCTCCCGTCAGACACTCCTCTTCTCCGCGACGATGCCACACCAGATACGCCGACTTGCCTCCCGTTACCTGCAAAACCCTGAATGGGTTCGTGTTGGCGAGGACGCGGCTCCCGTGGAGGGGGTGGAGCAGCTGTACTACGAGGTGGCTGCCCAGGATTGCAAGAAGGCCCTTGAAGGGTTGCTGGAGGAGCCGGGACTCATAACCCAGGCGTTGATCTTCCGGCGCACCAAGATTGGTGTTGACAAGCTTGTGGACCACCTCGTGAGGAAAGGCTACGATGCGCGTGGCATTCATAGTGATATGATCCAAGCCAAGCGAGACAAGGTTATGGTGCGGTTCCGCGAGAAGAACTTGAGGCTACTGGTCGCGACTAATGTGGCTGCAAGGGGTTTGGACATACCTGCAGTGTCCCACGTCATCAACTATGACATGCCGGACAATCTCGAAGAGTATGTCCACCGGGTCGGTCGCACCGCCAGGATGGGCCGCCACGGCACGGCCATGACCTTCGTTTCCCACATGCAGGACTTCGAGTTGCTAGACAAGATCAATGAGCACCTTGACGGACGCCTCAAAGAAGGTCGGCTGGCAAACCTTTACGTCTAGATCGGCCCCACTTGATCAACGAATACCAAAACATCTTGCCCGATGCTTTCCAACAACCATTCCCGCAGTGTTGCACGTCTCGTTCGCTCGGCATAGGCATTGCGCCTTGTACGCCTTAAGAATGCCATTTCTTGACACCTGAACAGCTATACCCTAGCCTTCGACATGGAACAGGTAGCGATTTTTCTGGTGGAACGATAAATTTGCAGGGACG
>JASLXL010000173.1 GCA_030740335.1 SAR202 cluster bacterium
CCCACATGCACTGTAGCGCGGAGATCGACCCTCTCGCAGACCTGGCAACCGACTCCCACGAAATGATGTTGCTCCGCTCGGCACGCGCCATGCGGCTGGCGCTGGGCTCCGGGGTAACGACCCTCAGGGATCTCGGTTCCCAGAACGAAGTTGCCTTTGCAGTCAGGCAGGCTGTCCAGGACGGCATCATCCCCGGCCCTCACATGCTGGTGGTCGGCACGCCAATCACCACCACAGGTGGCCACTGCCATATGTTCGGTACGGAGGCAGACTCCGTCGATCAGGTCCGAGCAGCGGTCAGGGGTCAGGTAAAACGCGGCGCCGACTGGATAAAGATCATGGCTACCGGCGGACGGTTCACCCCAAGAACCAACCCGCGCCAACCTCAGTTCCCCGTCGAGACTCTCCGTGCCGCAGTGGACGACGCCGCCAGGCTTGGAGTAAGCGTCGCGGCGCATTGCCATGCGACGGCCGGCGTGCGAAATGCGGTCGAGGCTGGGGTGCAGAACCTGATCCATGCGATGTTTCTCTCGCCCGATCCCGATGCCGGATTCGACTACGATCACGTGCTAGTCGATCAGATCGCCGAAAAGGGTATGTTCGTGGACCCCACGGTCGCCGCGCTGCACCTTCGAAACTCCCGATTGCCGGGGGCAGGTGGTCAGGCCGGACCATTCGGTAGCCTGGACACCCGCTACGAGATACTGAGCGACATGCGGGAGCGCGGGGTCAGGTTCGTCTCCGGCCTCGACTCTGGGATGAATGAGGTGCACTTCGACGACTTCGCCTGGATACCTCAGCTCATGGTAGAGAAGGTCGGCATGTCGCCGATGGAGGCGATCGTCTGCGCGACATCGACCTCTGCAGATTGCCTGGGGCTCCTGGGCGAAACCGGCACCCTTGAGCCCGGCAAGAGGGCCGACGCTATCATCGTTAATGGCGACCCGTCGTCAGATATCAAGACGCTGCACGACGTGGATGCCGTTGTGAAGGCCGGTCAAATCGTGAAGCGCGGCGGTGCGATGACTGTGTAGTGGCTGATGGTACGGACCAAATGGAGACGTGATGTGGTGAGCGAGTCTGTACGGGATTTGACGCAGTGGCAAGATCGGTGCGCACAGACCCTGGAATCGATGCAGCTGGTGATGGGCCACTGCCCGAATGGAGCGATCTCGACCCCCCCCCACGTTGAGGTGATTTAGACGGTCAAGGTTGCCGGCATCGAGAGCCGAAGAATCAGCTATAGGGATGTGGAACCACATGCTTGCGGTCGACCTGCTGGAAGAACTGCCAGAGGTCGACGGTGATCGCATCAGTTGCATAGGCCACTCGCTGGGCGGTCATAACACGCTGTTTGTGGCCACGTTCTACGAACGGCTGCGGGTCATGGTCTCCAGTTGCGGATTCAACGCATTTTCGAAATACATGGGTGGCGACCTTGTGACGTGGAGTAGCAAGTTCTACATACCGCGAGTCGCAGAGAAGTATGGCAGGGATCCGGCCCTCATGCCCTGGGACTTTTCCGATATGGTCGCTGCGCTCGCTCCCAGGGCTCTGTTCGTCAATGCACCGCTGCACGACTACAACTTCGAAGTTTCGGGAGTACGGAACTCCGTCGAATCGGCGATGCCGGCGTACCAGACGCTGGACACCGGAGACCTACTCGTCGCAACCTATCCTGATCCAGACCACAATTTTCCCGCGAGCGTGAGGGAGGCGGCCTACTCATTCATAGACTCTGTACTTCGCAGCGAACGACATTCAATGGGAGACTGACGCAATGACCATCGACAGACTAGCGCTGCATGGAGGCTCTCCCGCCATCACCATCGACCAGACCGAGGCGTCCCGCTGGCCAATTGTAGGGCAGCAGGAGATGGACGCCGTCGCCGATGTGACCAGTAGCGGCGGGTGGTCGGACAACGAGACGGCGATCAGGCTTGAGGAGCAGTGGGCTGCATACCTCGGGGTGCGCTACGCCCTGGCCCACAACAATGGCACATCGGCCCTTCATGCATGCGCTTTCGTGCTCGGGCTCGGCCCTGGCGACGAGGTGATCTGCCCGGCAACCACTTTCTGGGCTACGGCGATGCCAATCCTTAACGTCGGGGCAATACCGGTGTTCGGCGACGTGGACCCAGTCTTCCTGAATCTGGACCCGGAGGATGCCGAGCGCAGGATCACTTCGCGCACGAAGGCCATCGTGGTGTGCCACCGAGGCGGCATGCCGTGTGACATGGACGCGTTCGTAGACCTTGCATCCAGGCACGGGCTCAAGCTGATTGAGGATGCCTCCCACGCGCATGGAGCTACCTATCGTGGTCGGAAAATAGGCTCTTTCGGAGACGTCGCCGGGTTCTCGATGCAGACCAGCAAACTCATGCCCGCTGGCGAGGGTGGACTGTTCGTTACAAACAAGCGCGAGTACCTGGACCGGGCCGTGTTGCTCGGCCACTACGAGCGAATCAAAGGCGTTGACGATGAGGAGGACAGACGCCTCCAGCACACTGGGTTCGGGTTTAAGTACCGTATAAGCCCGCTGAACGCCGCGCTTGGCGAGGCATCGCTTGACCAGATGGACGATCGCAACGAAGCGCGGAATGCCGGGATTCGCTACCTGCGGGAGCAGCTTGCCGAGGTGCCCGGGGTCGTCTCGCCGGCGATTCCCGACCACATCGGCGCGGTCCACTATCTGCCGGGCTTCATGCTGTACGAGCTGAGTCAGCTCGGGGGCCTACCGGTGGACCGTTTTGTGGAGGCACTCAAAGCGGAGGGGGCCCAGGTTGAGGGGGGCACGTCGATGCGCCACCGCGGGGGTCTGCATGTGCAGCCCGTGTTCACCGAACGCAAACACTGGGCCTTCGAGCACCCTGCAAATGCCGAGTCGGTGCGGAACGTCGAGTACGGCGAGGGACAGCTACCGGTCACTGATGACCCTCCAAAGGACCGCATAGACCTGCCACTGCTTCCAAGGCCCACCCAGGAGCTGCTCGACCAGTACATCGAGGCATTCCGCAAGGTCGCTGTGAACGCCGCATCTCTGTTATAGTGCCGCCCTTGGAGCGGTCCATTGACTGCCTTCGAAGCATACTATAGAGTGTGCCCGCCAACCGGCCCCTTATGAACAATAACCCTGGAGGATGAGTTCGACCATGCACAAAACAATCGAGGCCGGTGTCCTTATTATTGGCGGAGGCGGTTCCGGGTGCAGAGCGGCTATCGAGGCTCACGACCAGGGTGCCGACGTACTGATGATCGTTAAGGGTCGGCTCGGCAACAGCGGATGTACCCTCAACGTCGGGACCAGTGCCGCCGTAGGAGAGTGGGGCGACCCCAACGACACGCCTTTCTCGGCAATGGAAGACCTGCTGGAGCACGGTGGATATCTTGGAGTCCAGGATCTGGCGAAGGTTTTGGCGGAGGAGGCGCCCGACAGGGTTCGGGAGATGGATGCATGGGGCATCGACTTCGAGCGCAACGAGGACGGCAGCATAGCCGTCGACGAGGACGCAGCGCACTCATTCGCCCGGAACCTGATATTCAAGCCTGCCAAGCCCAGTCACCACGACTACGGCTCCTCTCCTGGCATGGCCATGATGGACGTGCTCATGGAGCAGATGGAAGCCAGGAACATCCGCGTCATGAACGACGTGGTGCTGGTCGATCTGCTGACCAATGATGGGCGCCTGGTAGGCGCGACCGCCATCGACTGCAACAGTAACGAATTCGTGGTGATCAAGGCCAGCGCTACGATACTGGCCACGGGGACATACAGCCAGATCTACTCGCTAACGACGGTCTCCGAGCAGGAGACGGGGGACGGCCAGGCAGCCGCGTTCAGGGCAGGCGCCGAGTTGATGGACATGGAAAACACACAATTCGTGCCTACGTCGGTCGGCTACCCGCCGGGATCTATTTTCCTCAACGCGAAGGGGGAGAGGTTCCTGGAGAAGTACGGTGTTGACAACCCACATGTGCAGACGAAGGAGACTCTGACCTTTGCGGTGGGTATGGAATTGAAGGAGGGCCGTGGGACGGAACGCGGAACCATTCTGATCGACATGACCAACCTCACCAACGACAAGCGGTGGGCCGCGCGTCGGGAGGAGTTTACGAAGAGCCTTCAGGAGTCCGGCAGCCCGTATCCGGGGTTCAAAGCCGAGAGCATCGACCTGGCGGCTCGGCCGTTCGAGACCGGTCCACTGGCTCATACCGCCACTGGCGGCATCCGCATCAACACACAGTGCGAGACCACCCTCCCGGGGCTCTATGCCGCCGGCGCGGTGGCTGGCGGCGTCTACGGCCATGCCCGCCCCCAAGGCTTCACATCCATGATCACGGTTGTCTTTGGACGAAGGGCCGGGCTCTTCGCTTCCCAGAGAGCGAAGGACACCGGTGAAGTAACGCTGGACGAGGCAGCCGTCGAGGCCAGCTTCCAGAGGGCCACCGGTCTCGCGGAGGCTCTGGCCGGTGTGAAACCCCGCGAGGTGAAGGCTCAGATCAAGGACATCATGACCGCCAGTGCCTGGGTCATCAAGGATGAGGAGACCCTCAACGACGGGTTGAATCAGATCCTGGAGATAGGGGAGATTGAGCGCCAGCGCGCCAAGGACTCGACATTTAAGTCCAGTCCGAGGAATGGATTTGAGTGGGCGGAGGCCCTCGAAATACCCAATCTGCTGATTTCGTCGGAGCTGATGCTTCGCGGTGGCATCGCAAGAAAAGAGAGCCGCGGTGCGTTTTTCAGATCCGACTTCCCAAACACCGATGACGAGAAGTGGATGAAGAACATCATATACAAGCAGGTCGACGGCGAGACGGTTCTGGAAACGGTGCCTGTCAATCTCAAGTACTGCGGCCCAGGGACAAAATCCCACGCCACGGCGTGATAATCGGAAGCGGGGGGAGCGCTGCTGGCAGTCGAGGCAGGTCGGATGAACGGTGGCGTACAGTAGTACGGCCCCACATCGTGGACGTTGAGCCGTTGGACGCACGCTCATGATCTACATGGACCACACCGTGACCATCGACCGGCCTCTGGAAGAGGTCTGGGACTTCGTGTCCGACCCTGCGAATAACCCTCAGTGGCAGTCGAGCATTGAACTATCAGACCAGTCGCCATCCGGACCGATAAAGGTTGGCACTCTGGTTCGTATAGTGCGAAAGTTCATGGGGCAGAGGATTGAGGTGGTGCTCGAGACCACTGTGTTCGAACCCAACGCACAGTTCGCCTTCAAGAGCCTGTCAGGTCCGCTACCCATCTCAGGGTCAATGGCCGTGGCGGTCACCGACAGCGGCACGGAAGTGACCTACCACGGAACTGGAGAGGCAGCCGGTGTCCACGGTCTCGGCGAGACCATCATTTCAGGCCTTGTGAACAAGCAGATCGCGAACGACCTCAAGGTGCTCAAGAGACTGCTAGAATCCAGCTAGCCGTAGAAACTGCACACCCACCGTACCGTTTACAAAATCCCCTTGGAGTGTGACCACAACATGGACAAGCCACGCCTCTCACTGAACGACGACACAGACTATGGCCTGTGCTTCGCGTGCGGACCGCGCAACGCTGCGGGGCTACACCTGATGTTCCAGCAGGTCGGGGACACCGTCACCACGACGTTTCGTGGCAGGGAGGAGCACCAGGGGTTCCCAGGTCACGTTCACGGCGGTGTGATCAGCGCCTTACTGGACGAGGTGATGAGCCGGGTACCGATGCTCGATGGGCGGTGGGCGATGACGGCGCGGATGGACTTGCGGTTTCGCAGGCCAGTGATGATCGGCGAGGAGGTAACGGCCGTCGCCAAACGGGTGCGGGAGTTGAGGGGATTCGTCGAAGCCAACGGCAGGGTGCTGCTGCCCAACGGGGATGTTGCCGTGGATGCGACAGGTACCTTCAAGTACCTTGGGGATGACACGTTACGAGGAATGAGCGCCGAATATCCACGACTGGCCGAAGAGTGGATGCGAGGATCGTAGGGGTATATGGGCTGCGCCGGTGAGGTGGCGACAGCCACACCACTCGCTCATGTCACCCTGAGCGAATGCGAAGGGTCTGGGGACGTGGGATTCTCCTTCGACCGTCACTGACGCGTGTCCAACGCCCTCGCCTAAGGCATAATACGTGCTTGATGACAATATGGTTGCAGACTTGCCTCGAGGGGAGCAAGGTCGTGTTGGTCGTGGTTAGGCGGGAAGCCGGTCAGCTGACGGGCAGGATGCTCGGCCAGCCGGGGGCGTCCTCGAGCTTGCAATCAGCCGGTGGCGCATCGTGCCTGCTGTGCATGTATACCGGGAACCGAATCTGACCGTCGTAGGAGAACTCGCCATAGCTAACTCTCGCCACCATCTCGGGGCGGCACCAGTACATGAACCTGGGTATATATGGGATGGTTTCGAAGGGAGATTCAGGGGTGACCAGGGCCTCCAACTCGCCGTAGATTCTCTTCGCCTCGGCCGGAGTGAAGCCCGTTTCTACCTTGCCCACATAGGATAGGCGCTGGTTTCCATCGTACAACCCCAGTAGGAGAGAGGCGAACGGCTCGCGGCGCTTGCCGCCGAAGGTATAGCCCCCTACGACGAAGTCACACTCTCGCACTCGCTTGATCTTGTGCCAGCTGGGGCTTCGTTTCCCGGGATAGTACGCGCTGGACTTCTCTTTCGCCATGATCCCTTCGAGGCCATGTTTGCCAATAGCGTCGTAGAGCGCAATCCCGTCGCCTTCAATGAACTCCGAGGGCTGGATCGTGTTGCCTGGCTCCAGGATGTTTTCCAAGAGCAGCTTGCGAAAATCGAGGGGCTCATCCATCACAGGCTTGCGGCGAATGTATAGGACATCGAAGGCAACGAAGTGAACGGCAGGGGTACGGACAACGCGGCCACTCACCTTGCGCCGCATGCGCCGTTGCAACTGCTCGAAGCTGGGATGGCCATCGTCGTCGAAGCAGATCAACTCGCCGTCAAAGACGGCGTTATCGGCCCGCACATACTTCGCAGCGTTGGCCAGTTCCGGGAACAGGTGGGTCAGATCCTGGAGGTCACGTCCCTGGATCCTGACGCGGCCGTCCTCAATGAAAAGCAGTGCGCGAATGCCATCCCACTTTAGCTCGAAGATGTGGTTTGGCGAGTCAAAGGGTCCTCTGGCCAGGCGCGCGAGCATCGGCCTGATGGTCCGAGGCAGAGTGACGGACGCCGGTAGGGCTCGTGGAGTGGAGGCGTTTTCTTGGAACAGCGTCATGTGGGTCTATATTAGTCTCGCAAGTACGTAGTTCGCAAGTCCAAAATGGGGAGAATTGCCGCGAGCATGTAGACGCGTTGACCCGTCGATGCGGCGCTGCTACACTCGCGTCCACGCCCACAACTGGACACTGGACGGAGTCAAAAGCCATGGAACCGGAGCCTATAGCGGACTACGCGTGCGAGGTAGGTGAGGGCCCGCTGTGGCACCCTCTGGAGAAGCAGCTGTACTGGGGCGACATCCCTCAGGGCAGGATGTTCCGGTACGACCCAGCAACGGGACGTCACGAGCAGTTCTACGACGGTCCCGTCGTAGGAGGATTCACAATACAGGCGGACGGCAGCCTACTGCTATTCATGGAGAAGGGCGCGATCGCGGTCTGGCGCGATGGAGACCTTAGCTACATCGTCGACACGCTGCCCGGTGAAGAAGAGAACAGGTTCAACGACGTATTCGCCGATCCCCGCGGTCGCGTCTTCTGCGGAACGATGCCCATGGATCCGGAACGCGGGGCCGAGCGCCTCGGGACCCTCTATCTGCTGGACACCGACGCCTCCATCACACCAGTGCTCCAAAACCTTGGTATTTCCAACGGCATGGGGCTCACCCCCGACCGCAAGAAGATGTACTTTACGGATACCATCCCCAAGACGATCTACCGATTCGACTACGACGCGGAGACCGGCGCAATATCGAACAGGCAGGTCTTCGTGGACTCATCGGATGAGGAGGGCGGGCCGGACGGTATGACGGTGGACGCCGAGGGCTACGTTTGGTCGGCGCGATGGGGCGGCGGCTGTGTGACACGTTACAGCCCGGACGGCGTCGAGGACCGGCGCATTTTCTTCCCGACGGGAGCGGTATCGAGCGCCATTTTCGGTGGCGAGGATTACAGCGACCTCTACGCAACGACGGCCATGGGAGACGACAAGGCTGCCAACGGCGAGCACGCCGGCGCCCTGTTCCGCGTCAACCCAGGGGTCAAGGGCGTGGTGGAATTCTACTCGAGGGTGGGCCTCTAGGTACTGCGCACGCCAAGAGGAGGTCTCGGTGCACCCCACCGGCGAAGTGGATGCGCAGGAGAGGTTTCATCCACAGGCCAGAGAAGAGGGACCAGACACCCGGGATCAGGGGCACGGCCCCGTCGTTTGGTCTGAGCCCGCCGAGGGGCCGAGAGTCTTGGGGTGTCCCTCAGAATGATTTCTCTCTTTTTCTCTTGGGGCGGGGTCTTGAGGTGGTAATAACAGTCAATCAATACACAGGTAGGAGATGAAATGGCATTCGACATACTCATCTTGAACGGGACAGTCGTAGATGGCACGGGCGAACCAAGGTACAAGGCCGACGTGGGGATATCCGGTGGCAGGATATCGGCCATTGGCAATCTGGGCGACTCTGAGGCCGCGCGGAGGATAGACGCCAAGGGCCATGTGGTGTCGCCGGGATTCATCGACATGCACAGTCATAGCGACTTGACGCTGATTGACGATCCTGGTGGTGAGAGCAAGGCGTACCAGGGGGTGACGACTGAGGTCACAGGGAACTGCGCCTACTCGCCGTTCCCTGCCGGGCCGGCCGGGGTGAAGAAGCTACGCGCCGACATAGGAGGCGTGCTTATCTCCAACGCCGAATGGACCTGGTCGACGATGGACGAGTGGGCGAATGTGATCGATACCAACGGCGTAAGCATCAACGTCGCCGCGCAGGTGGGCAACGCTGCGCTGCGGATCGCTGTCGGCGCAACGGAGGACCGTCCGGCCAACCCGGACGAGCTGAAAGAAATGCAGCGTCTGGCGGCAGAGGCGGTCGAGCAGGGCGCGTTCAGCCTGTCGACGGGATTGTCGCTGACGCCGTCCAGCTACTCGAACACCGAGGAGGTGGCGGCGCTGTGCCAGGCCATCTCGCACTATCCGGGCGCATTCTACGTCACCCACGCGCGGGTCATGCCAGGCTGGCACATCAAGTGTATCGAGGAGGCGGCGGAGATCGGGCATCGTGGCGGCGTACCAGTGCAGTTCTCCCATATGGCGACGACCGAGCGGTTCTTCTACGGCAACCCGGAGAAGAAGGTCGCCGTTGTCGAAAAGGCCCGAGCGGAAGGGTTGGACATGACCTACGACGTCTACCCCTACACCGCCGCTGGGGCCGGAATCAACCAGACCATTCCGCTGTGGTTCCAGGAAGGTGGACTCGACGCATACATGGGGCGTCTCCAAGATCCTGCCCTACGCAAGAAAGCCCTCGAAGAGATGACCATCGGTCGCGCCGGCGGGGAGCCGCCTCTGTGGGACAAGTGGGTCATTTCGAACGTCAGCTCGGAGGCGAACAAGGGCCTCATAGGCCGCTCCATAGAGCAGATCGGCAGGGACAGAGGCGTCGACCCGTCGGAGGCGGCGCTGCAGCTGGTCGAAGAGGAACGCGACTCTGTGATGGCGGTGGTCCACAACCGAGTGGAAGGGGACGTGCGCTACTACCTGGGTCACCCCCAGGCGATGATCGGCTCGGACGGGAATGCCGTTTCGCCAGACGGACTCTACTCGGAGTTCGAGCCGCACCCCAGATTCTATGGAACATATCCACGGATCCTGGGTCGATACGTCCGTGAGCAGCCCTCGGTGATGTCACTGGAGACGGCCATATACAAGATGGCCGGTTTCCCCGCCGAGAGGCTCTCGCTTTCAGATCGCGGCAGGATCGCCGAGGGGCTTGTTGCAGACGTGGTGGTGTTCGACCCGGACACGGTGATCGACCAGGCGACGTTCGAACAGCCGCACCAGTTCCCGATGGGCATCCCTCATGTGCTGGTCGCAGGTGAGCCGGTCATCCTGAACGGAAAGCACACCAACGCAAGGCCGGGCAAGGTGCTGCGGCGCGGCGGTTAGGCTAGTGGCACTATACAGACCAACGAGGTGAGGGCATGAGGGTCGAGGTACCGATCAAGCCGGCCCTGGCGCAGGAGCTACTGGGGTTCTGGGCTGATACATTCGGCGATATCCCGGACCTGAATCCCGGGGCGTTGCTGGGCGAGGATGCTGGAAACAACGACTACTACCTCTATGTGACCCAGCGCGACGGGCGGGTTAGCGGGTCGTGCATGACCACTCACTCCCTGTCTGTGCCGTCCATCGGCGGGTTCGGCGAGGTGGCGACGGTCCCGGCGCTCCGAGGGCAAGGCATCGCTACTGAGCTATGCAGTCAGGCTGTCGAGGATTTTGCATCGGTGGGCGGACAGGCACTGTTCCTAGGGACAGGGAACGGGGCTGCGGCGAGGATCTACCACCGGCTCGGCTGGCGCAAGCTGCCGTCGACCATCGTGTGGGCCAACATCCCCGCAGGTGACTCGCCGGAGTCGTTCCTCGTGGAGCTGTTTCGCGAACAGGCCCCGGTGACCATTTCCTCGGGCGGTCCGGCGGACCGAGTACCCATGATCCCGTTGATCGTTACTCCACACGACTGGCAGGTGCTCGACGTGAATGTGTCCTTGTATTCGAGCCGTTACGCCTTGGTCAGCGGCTGCATGAGCCTCTACCCACGATATGAAGCGCTCGAAGCGGATGGCGGCGGTGCCTGGTTTTCTGCCCACTCGGGCGGAGGACGTGTAGTGGGCCTGTCGACGGCAAAACTGGACGATCAGGGCGGTTGCCGAGTGGACGGGTTTAGCCACGGCGCGTTCGCGGACGCGCGGGCTGGTCTGATCGAGGCCGCGGCTAGTTGGGGCGCCGGTCGTGGTGTACGGATATGGTCCGCTGTTTCAGTGGAGGATGAGGAGAAGCTGGCTCTTCTGGAGTTGTTGGGCTTTCGGAATGTCGGTACTGGTAAAGATTTTAATATGGATGGCCGGATGGTCGGCGCCATGCGGCTGGAGTTGTCGTAGCGGCATCATGGCACCGTAACCCGCCACCCAAAAGAGAATAATAGTTATTGTGAGGGACACCCTCACACACCCGGCAAAGGGGCTGCGGCCCTCTGCACGCCTGTCACGCACTCTACTGGTGGTAGGACCTAGGAGGCTTCAAGACACATGCCTGGACTTACTGCAAAGCAGGTGGATGTGCTGCTGGCGACGCCGGTGATTGCGCGGCTTGCGACGGTGCGAGAAGACGGCGCGCCGTATATCGTGCCGGTGTGGCAGCACTGGGATGGTGAGGCGATGTACATCATCCCGCGCGAGCGCTCGCGATTCGTCGATGACATCAGCCGCGAGTCTCGGGTGGCCGTCTCCTGCGCGGACGACGTCGATGCCGGCCACCCGCGGATTCTCATCGAGGGCGACGCGGAGATTGTGGAGGGGCCGGCGCCGATGGCGGGCAGATTCCTGGAGATCGCGAGGGAGATGGCGTTCAGGTATGGTGGCGAATCCGGGCTGGCGTACCTCGCCGGGACTATCAATAAGCCGCGCTACCTACTGCGTGTGACGCCCCGAAAGATCACGACGTGGGCTGGGGGCTGGCATCCACGGTACGGGTAGTAGTAGGGGCAGAGAAGCGTCTCATTGGACAATTGGCCCTTCGAGACAAGCTCAGGGTGAGCGGCAAATCTGAATCCCACTAGTGATGACCAGCGAACCTCAGTATCGCTTCACCGAATTTGGGGCAAGGCAGGTGGAAAACGAAACCCCATCAGGTGTGGCGGACGATGGTGATGGAGCTGGGGTTGGTGCGATCGGTGCGCAGGTCGACGAAGCTGTGCTCAACAATCCAGTCCAACAGGGCCCCATAGGGGTTTCGTTTTCGGAAGCCGATTGCGATGGGGTTGACGTATGGATTATCACGGACGAGCTTGCGACATTCCGCGCTGAAGCGGGCTCTAGTAGTCGGCCTGCCGGACAGATTATCGACCAGGACGCCCCTCAGGTCCGAACCTTGCTACTAGTGGTATCGGGTGCTATATTTGTGGCGCGAAAAGAGGGGTGCAAACGGACCGACTTGACTGCACCCACGCTCATCGGAGGGCTGGACCGAGTGTGTGGCATTAGCGGAATAATGCATAAGAAGAGCAAGGCGAATAGCCTCGCTCCCATCGGTCGAGACCTGGTCAAAATGCTGGACTCTCTGGCCCACCGTGGCACGGACTCCACCGGCTTCACCGTTGCCGGGGAGGCCTTCGCGGAAGACCTTATTCTTCGGATCTGGACGGACGGCAAGGACAGCGAGGAGGGCGTGCTGGCCCGCGTATCCGAAGCAATCGGACGCAGGGGCGGCGTGGTAGGTACGAGCCAGACATGGGGCGGATTCCTCCGCCTCACCGTCAATTATGAAGGCGAGGTTAAAGCCCTTGCCGAGGCCCTGCTCGACACCAACGATGTGGCGATCCACAGCATCGGTCGCTCATCTGAAACGGTCAAGGATGTCGGCACGGCCACGGAGATGGACCGGACCCACTCTGTCAGCGGCATCATGGGAACCCACGGAATCGGCCACGTCCGGATGGCCACCGAGAGCATCGTAGACATCGGCCACGCCCACCCCTTCTGGGCCTTCCCGTTCCCCGACGTCACCGTCGTCCACAATGGACAACTCACCAACTATCACAGCATGAAGCGAAAATATGAAGACTTCGGGCATCGCTTCCAGACCCACAACGACTCCGAACTGATCGCGGTGTACCTCGCCGACAAACTCGCCAGCGGGGACACCCTCGACTCCGCATTACACGCGTCGCTTGAAGACATGGACGGCACGTTCACTTACCTTGTATCTACCCAGAGTGGGATGGGTTGCGCCAAGGACCGTTGGTCCGCCAAACCCCTGGTCTTGATGGAGACCGACAACGTGGTTGCCCTGGCCTCTGAAGAGGTCGCGCTTCGCAGCGTATTTTCGGATGAGATCGATCGCGTCGAGCCCCAGGAGAACAAGGTCATGACGTGGTCAGTCTAGACGCAGCGGAGATGACGACCCGCGAGCTGAATACGCGACTGAAGGAGTTGGCCGAGGCCGGCACCGAGGTTACGGTTGTCAATCCGCGGGCTCATCACAACATCGCCGTTGGCATTCTGACCCCCTGCAAAATCGCGATCGACGGCAGCGTCGGGTACTACTCGGCGAGCCTGCTGGACGGACCAGAGGTGACCATCGACGGCAACGCTGGATGGGCCCTTGGTGAAAACCTGATGAGCGGCCGGATTGCCCTGTCGCGTAGTGCTGGGGCCTCCGTGGCCGCTAGCATGAGGGGCGGCGAGGTCTACGTCGGCGGCAGTGCCGGAGCCCGAGCCGGGATCTCGATGAAGGGCGGCACGCTGCTGATACGGGGCGACGCCGGGTTCCTTGCAGGCTTCATGATGCAAAAGGGCCGCATTGTTGTGTGCGGCGATGTCGGTGAAGCGGTGGGCGACTCCATGTACGAGGGGACCATCTACGTCGGCGGCTCCTACGGCTCTCTGGGCAACGATGCCAAAGTCGAGGAGATCACCGAGGACGAGCTGATATCGGTATGGGACTACCTCGATCAAAACGGCATCTCCGAAAAGCCGCGATTCACTAAGATTGTCTCGGCGAAGCGACTCTACCACTACGACTCGCTTGAGCGCCTCGAAAAGGTGGTGGTTTAGTGGTATACCCCAGCAGCCAGATCATGACCCCGTGGATCATCGACGACATCCACGCTAAGGCAGAGCTAGGTCGGTACAGGATCCGAGGCTTCAGCACGTTCCAGAAGGTGACGCACTTCGACGACCTGACGTTCCTCTCCACGGGGCTAACACGCTTCCCCTTGGAGGGCTATAAGGAGCAGTGCAATACCGTCACGACTATCGGGGCACGCTACGCCGAGCAGCCCCTTGTGCTCGACACACCGGTGTACATCTCTGGCATGAGTTACGGCGCACTCTCGGCCAACGCCAAGACCGCCCTGGGCAAAGGCGCGGCCCTTACCGGTACGGCGAGCTGCACCGGCGACGGTGGGATGCTACAGGCTGAACGGGACGCGGCGGACAAGCTTATCTACCAGGTTCTCCCAAGCCGATACGGCTTCGATCCGAACCACCTGGCGCAGGCCCAGGCCGTGGAGATTGTCGTTGGGCAGGGCGCCAAGCCCGGTACCGGCGGCATGCTCATGGGTGTAAAGGTCAGAGACGAGATCGCCGAGATGCGGGATCTGCCTGCGGGCATTGACCAGCGCTCCCCTGCCCGACACCCTGACTGGCTCGGGCCCGACGACCTGGCGATGAAGATCGACCAGCTCCGGGAGGCAACCGGCCACCAGGTACCCATACACGTCAAGCTCGGCGCGTGCCGCGTGGCAGACGATGTGAAGCTAGCGGCGAAGGCCGGGGCTGACGCTATCGTGATCGACAGTATGGTGGCAGGGACTGGCGCCTCCGCGGAGGTGCTACTGGACCACAGCGGCATCCCGACGGTGCCAGCCATCGTGATGGCGCGAGAGGCGCTGCGAGAACTGAGGCTAAACGGCAAGGTCAGCCTCATCATTTCGGGCGGCATTCGCAGCGGCGCGGACGCAGCAAAGGCGCTGGCTCTCGGAGCCGATGCGGTGGCGATTGGCCTGGCATCGCTCATAGCGCTCAACTGCAACAAGGATATCCCGGAAGCGGACTTCGAGGCCGAAGTCGGAGTGCCCGCAGGGAATTGCCGCCACTGTCAGACGGGCAAGTGCCCCGTTGGAATCGCGACTCAGGATCCAGAGCTGTCCAAGCGCCTGGACCCTGAAGAGGGCGCCGAGCGCGTGGCGAATTTCATAAACTCGATGACGATGGAGATGGCGTTGCTGACCAGGTCGCTGGGCAAGGGTGACGTGCACAGCCTGGAGCCCGAGGACCTGGCCGCACTTACCATCGAGGCGTCCGCCATGGCCCGAGTGCCATTGGTGGGCACCAATAAGGTGTTTGGCGAGTAGTCACTCCGACTGCAAGAGGGTGTTCGAAAAGTAGCTGGCCCCAGATTAATCGGGTACTAGAAAAAGCACAGCAGCCCCCCTTTTGATGACTCCGCCCCGTCGCGGGGCAGGCACAGGAGCCCACCACATGGCCACCCGGGAAGATGTCCGCCGTCGAATGCAAGAGGACGGGATAGAGTACCTGCTGACGCAGTTCGTGGACATCCACGGCGCGCCCAAGGTCAAGATGGTCCCTGCGTCCCACCTGGACGACGTAATAGACGATGGTGCGGGCTTCGCGGGTGCTGCGGTGCCCGGTCTCGGACAGGGGCCCCACTCCCATGACATGATGGCCCGAGTCGACCTGGACACCTACAACGCCGTGCCCTGGCGAGAAGGCGTCGCGAGCTTCTCCAGCGACCTGTTCGTCGACGATGAACCTCACCCCTACTGCTCTCGTCAAAACCTCAAGCGCGTGCTTGGGGAGGCTCGTGCGGCGGGATACACGTTCCACGTCGGAATCGAGCCCGAACACTTCCTGGTCACGAGGAACGACGACGGCTCCATCGAGGTCTGGGACCCCAACAAGGTCGATGACCTGGGCAAGCCCTGCTATGACTTCAAAGGAATCTCCAACGTCATGGGCTATTTGCAAGACCTCATGGACGGTATGGCCAGCGTTGGGTGGGACGTGTACCAGTCAGACCACGAGGACGCCAACGGCCAGTATGAAGTCAACTTCGTGTTCAGCGATGCGCTGACTACGGCGGACCGCTATACGTTCTTCAAGATGATGACGAGCCAGTACGCCCAGAAATACGGTGCCATCGCTACTCATATGGCGAAACCCTTTGGCGACAAGACAGGCAGCGGTGGCCATCTACACTTCCACGTGGAGAACGCTGAGACCGGAGACAACCTGTTCCTGGACAACGACGACCCGCAAGGGCTCGGACTCTCGGAGTTCGCCTATCACTTCATCGGCGGCATTTTCGACCACGCGCGGGCTCTGTCCGCCGTGACCTCGCCCACGGTCAATTGCTATAAGAGGCTACAACTCGGCGCTGGACTGACGGGGACATCCTCGGGTTTCACCTGGACCCCGGCCTTCATATCCTACGGCGACAATAACCGGACCCAGATGATCCGCACGGCAGGCCCTGGCCACCTTGAGGACCGCACAGTGTCTGCGGCGTGCAACCCGTACCTGGCGATGGCTGCCTATGTCGCAGCCGGGCTGGACGGTGTGAAACGAAAGCTGGACCCGGGCAAGGCGAACATGGGAAACAACATGTACTCTCTGGGACTGGAGGAGATCGCCCGCAGGGGCGTTCGCACACTGCCACAGAGCCTCAACGAGGCGATCTCGGAGCTACGCAAGGATACAGTGGTACAGGGTGCTCTGGGGGTCATATCCGACGAATTCGTGACCCTGAAAGAGGCGGAGTGGAACGAGTATCACAAGCAGGTTTCGGCCTGGGAGATCGACCGTTACCTGACGATGTTCTAGAGTCTTATATCTGGGGAGTGCAGAGGGGTTGAGCACCTTTGCATCTTTGTTGAGGGACAAATACGAACATGGCATTTCTAATCGGGTGCCCCAACTGTGGGGAACGCAACGTCTACGAGTTTCAGTTCGGCGGGGAGCTAGTAGTCCGGCCTAAACCAGACGCCACCACTCCAGAGTGGACCAAGTACTTCTATGTACGCCGCAACATGGCGGGAGACCAGCGCGAGTGGTGGTACCACAAGCTGGGTTGCCGGAAGTGGTTCGTGGCACTGCGCGACACCGAAACCAACAAGGTTCACGAGACATCGTGGCCGCATGAGGCTCTCTCCTAGATGGCAAGCCCAGCGGACCGAAGCAGGCTTGCCGAGCAGGGATATCAGCTAACCAACCGGACCAAGACGGTTGCGCTCAACATCAATGGTCGCCCTGTACATGCGTACCAGGGAGACACGGTCGCCTCCGCGCTCTACGCCTCAGGCATGAGGATATTTAGCCGTTCATTCAAGTACCACCGCTCTCGCGGCCTCCTGTGCGTCTCCGGCCAGTGCGCAAACTGCCTGGTGACGGTCGATGGTATCCCCAACGTCCGAGCCTGCACCGAGCGGGTCGTCGAAGGGATGGATATCAGGCAGCAGAACGCCTGGCCATCGGTCGAGCACGACGCGATGTCGATCATCGACCGATTCGACCGGCTGATGCCGGTGGGCTTCTACTACAAGACATTCCACACACCAAAGGCATTCTGGAAGTTGGCCCAGCCAATCATCCGGCGCATGACCGGCCTGGGCTCAGTGCCTGAAGAAGACCAGCCGGTACGACACATCCGCCACGAGTACGCCCATGCCGACGTGGCGGTGGTCGGCGCCGGGCCTGCGGGCATGTCGGCGGCTCTGGCCGCTGCCGAGGCCGGCGCCCAGGTGATGTTGATCGACGACCAACCATCCCTGGGGGGACACCTGCGATACGATGTCGCGTCCCACGACGCCCTCCCCGGCATCGGCAGGACCAAGGGTTATGAGGCGGCGGACAGACTGAGGGCAGAGGTTGAAGCCTCTGCAAATATTTCAGTGCTATCCGATGCCAGCGCGTTCGGGCTCTACGACGGCAACCTTCTTGGAATAGACGCGGGTAATCGGACGATCAAGCTGCGGGCCAAACGCATCATCGTCGCGACGGGCTCTATCGAGACGCCGCTGACCTTCGATCGCAACGACCTGCCTGGTGTGATGCTGACTACTGGGCTACAACGGCTGATGCACCTCTACGGTGTGCGTCCCGGCTCGACCGCCATCGTCGGGACAACCGGTGACCAGGGCTACCAGGCTGCACTCGACATGTTCCATGCGGGGCTCCGGGTCGCGGTTGTGGCAGATGCACGGCCTGAGTTCCCGGCCGACCTTGAAGCCGCGGCAGAGCTTCAGGCCCACGGTGTTCTCATCCTACCTTCCCACGCCCTGACTCGTGCCGAAGGGGTCAAAAAGGCGGTGGGCGCGGTGGTCACACGGCTCGACGATGGACAGATCACCATGGAAGAGCGGCAGTTCGACGGCGACGTGATCGCCATGAGCGGCGGCTTTCAGCCAGCGTCCGGGCTACTGCACCAGCTGGGTGCAAGCTCGAAATACGACACAGCCCTGGACGAGACTCTCCCGATGGAGTTACCCGCAGGATTACACTCTGCCGGTGAGGTCAACGGCGTCCACGACCTATCGGCAATCATCGCCCAGGGTCGCCAGACTGGTGCCGCGGCATTCGCAGCTCTCGGCGGCAACGGGTCAGGCAATGTTACCCAGGCAGCTCAAGAAGTATCGACGTCCACGACCGCCGTTTCGCCTCAGGTCGACATGGCGCAAGGCGCCAAACAGTTCGTCTGTTTCTGCGAGGACGTGACGGCAAGGGACATCGCAAAGGGCATCGACGAGGGGTTCGCCGATGTACAGACGCTAAAGCGCTACAGTACCGTGACCCAGGGGCCGTGCCAGGGCAAGATGTGCCACAGGGCCTTCGCCCAAATCACCGCCGGCCAGACCGGAAAGTCCATGGACGAGACGGGCGCTACGACTTCCCGGCCACCCATGTCGCCGGTATCGCTGGGGGCCCTCGCTGGGCCGTCCCACCGACCGATCAAGCACACATCCATGGACCGCCTGCACCGGAAGCTGGGCGCCCAGATGATCGACTCCAACGTGTGGCACCGTCCGCGAACGTACGGGTCACCACAGGAGGAGGCCGCGAACGTACGGAAGGGCGTGGGAATCATCGACGTTAGCACCCTGGGGAAGCTGGATGTGCGTGGCGTCGACGCCCCGGCCCTCCTCGACAAGTTGTACACCCACCACTTCTCAACGCTGAGGCCCGGGCGAGTTCGCTACGGTGTCATCTGCTCCGACAACGGCACGATTATGGACGACGGCACGGTCACGAAGCTGGCTGACGACCACTACTTTGTCACGACCTCAACGGCCAGCGTCGAGACTATCGAAGGATGGTTCAAGTGGTGGATGGCGGGCACCGATATGTGCGCCCACGTAATGGACATCACCTCCGGCCTCGCCGCCATCAATATCGCCGGTCCGCTGGCCAGGAAGACATTGACCAAGTTGACGGACGTCGATGTCTCCGCCAAGGGCTTTCGTTACATGCGTTCCAAGCAGGGTGTGGTGGCTGGAGTGCCGACGATACTGCTGCGAATTGGCTTTGTCGGCGAATCGGGTTGGGAGCTTCACTTCCCTGCCGAGTACGGCGAGCATATGTGGGGGACGCTGATGGAGGCAGGTGCTGAGTTTGGGATCAAACCATTCGGCACCGAGGCCCAGAGAATACTGCGCCTCGAAAAGATGCACATCATTTCCAACCACGATACCGATATCCTCAGCAATCCGATCGACGCGGACATGGAGTGGGTCGTCAAGCTGGAGAAGCAGGACTTCATCGGACGCGGCGCACTCGTAGTCGCCACGGAGAACCCAGGCCGCACCAGGCTGGTGGGTTTCGTGATGCAAAATGGTGTTGTGCCCCACGACGGCAGTCCCGTGGTCGCAGGGTTCGCCCCTATCGGCAAGGTTACAAGCTCACGACTTAGCCCAACGATCGGCAAGGGATTCGGGCTGGCCTGGGTCCCGGTCGATCTGGCCGAAGAAGGCAAGTCGATCCAGATTCTGGTGGATGGCAAGACCCATGACGCAGATGTCACGCTCGAACCCGTCTACGACCCCGACGGCACGAAGTTGAGGGAGTAGCAGATGCAAGAATGGAATCCCGTAGCCCTCAGCGCCATGCAACCAAAACACCTCAGCCTCGGGGCGACCATGGTAGAGACGAACAAGTGGCTCCTACCCGCACACTACTCCACCGTCGAGGAAGAGACTGAACTCCTGCGAGCGTCAGCAGGAGTATCCGATATTAGCTCCAACTGCAAGCTGGCGCTCCAGGGCGAGATCGACTCCTGGATATTGCGGGCATTGGGCCAGTCAGGACCGGAAGCAATCGGCACGGTAGGCAAGTTGGCCCATGAAGGTGGAGATATTGTCATAGCCAGACTGGCCTCTGACGACGCGCTGTTACTTTCGGCGGGTCGATCGAGCACTCTGGCTGGGCTGCTAGACGATGGCAGTGCATGCTCCCACACCGTGGACATAACCTCGGTGATGGCCGGACTCGCAATAGTAGGCCCAGAGGCACGATCAGTGCTGACCAGGTTGACGGAGATCGACACGTCCGATAGCGCTTTCCCAGATCTCAGTTGCGCTCAGGGCATGGTCGCTGAGGTCCGCGCAACGCTGCTCCGGGTGGACCGCGGGACAGTCCCAGGCTACGAGCTGTACTTCGGGCGAGACTATGGCGAATACATGTGGGACTCTGTGCTAGAGGCAGGCGAGCCAGTCGAGCTGACACCCGTTGGCACAGAGGCCCTGGCAACAATTTGACCGCAGACAACCCGGGACCAATTCGAGAGGGGAAAAACAACAGTTGGTGACTCAGCTTTTTCGGAAGGGCAAGATGTGGGGCACACCGCCCCTGAAGGATCGCTATGACGTGGTCATCGTGGGCGCCGGCGTGCACGGGCTATCCACGGCCTACTATCTCGCCCAAAAGGGCATCACCAATATCGCGGTGCTGGACCGGAGCTATATCGGCGGCGGCGGCAGCGCCCGCAGCACAGCCATCATCCGCTCCAACTACCTGACTGCAGAGGCGATCCCATTTTTCCGTGAGAGCCACAAGCTCTATGAGGGTCTGGGGCAAGAGCTGTCGTTCAATCTGCTATTCGACCAGATGGGACGGCTGGACATCGGTCACACGGAGTCATCGGTCTACTGGCTCAGGCTCCGCGTCGAGTTCAACAAGCTTCTCGGGGTGGACAGTCGGCTGATCGGGCCGGACGAGATCAAGGAGATGGTGCCCCCAATTGACCTGCGCGTCGACAAGCCGCTACCGATTATGGCGGCGCTCCACCACCCCCGCGCCGGGGTAGTCCGGCATGACGCGGTGGTATGGGGCTATGCC
Organism: SAR202 cluster bacterium; assembly: GCA_030740335.1. The sequence goes on from JASLXL010000173.1 coordinate 21,078, forward strand.
CGAGACGCGGACAAGATGGGCGTGGAGATACACCCATTCACAGAGGTGACCGGCATCACCCGTGAGGGCAGTCGCGTAACCGGTGTGGAAACGACGGCGGGACACATCAACGCGGATACTGTGGTCAGCGCCACGGCGGGCTGGAGTTCGAGCATCTCGGCTATGGCGGGGCTCGACCTGCCCATTGTCACCTATCCGCTGCAGGCCTGTGTTACGGAGCCGATGAAGCCATTCATGGACACTATCGTGTCGTCTGCGGACATCCACGTCTACGTCTATCAGACCGACCGAGGCGAACTGGTCATAGGCGGAGCCGTCGACCAGTACCAGACCTACAGCCAGCGCTCCACGCTCACCATGCTGGAGGAGTTGGCCTCCGATACGCTGGATTTACTACCCGACTTGCGCGAGGTGAAGATCATGCGGCAGTGGGCGGGTCTGTGCGATATGACCCCCGACTATGCGCCAATAATCGGCAAGGCGCCCGGCCTGGACGGGTTCGTCCTGAACTGCGGCTGGGGTACATGGGGATTCAAGGCAGCACCCGCTTCAGGGCGGAGCACGGCGGAGCTGATTCACACCGGCAGGACACCGTCGCTGATTAAGCACTTCGGCCCCGAGCGATTCGACAATGGCACAATGGTGAACGAGCGCGCGGCTGCGATAGCGGCGGCGATTCACTAAGGATTCTTACCGCAGATAGCAGAGGAGAGCGCAGAGTGAAAAAGAACAGCGCTCTGTCATGCTGAGAGGGCCCTCGACGAAGTATCTGTGGCGGGGCCACTCACACCTTGGGCGACGGACAACCCCACCACCCCAGACCCTTCGCATCCGCTGAAGGTGACATGGCCTGGGCTGGCTGAATCCCCTGCTAGCGCCAGACCTGATTAAGCAGCCTCAACCAGTTGCCGCCTAGGATCTTAGTGATGTCGTCGCTCGTAAATCCTCGCCCTAGGAGCGAGTCTGCGATCGCAGGCAACTTGTCGGGGGTCTCCAGGCCCTCAGGATGGCCTGGCACGTCTGGATAGTCCTTGCGGCGCTCCAAAGGTTTCGTGCCCTGCTGCGACAAGAGCACGTCGAACCACTCCTTGGTCTGTCCTTGGGTGTAGTCGGACCCGATGCCAACATGATCGATCCCTACTCGCTCCACCATGTCTTCGATGGCGTCGGCGAAGTCCTCCAACGTCGACTCCCATCCGTTGCGGAGGAAGGGCGGCCACGAGGTTGCGCCGATGACTCCACCCTTCTCAGCGATGAGACGAAGCGCGTCGTCGGTCTTGTTGCGCTGGTTGTCAAAGAACGAGCGGGCATTGGCATGGGTGCAGGCAACCGGCTGATCGGACATCTCGATGGCATCCAGGGTAGTTCGGTCGCCGACGTGGGATAGGTCGATCAGGATGCCCAGGCGGTTCATCTCCCTGACGGCATCCGCGCCGAAGTGGCTGAGCCCGTCGTCGTTGCGCTCCCAGCAACCGTTACCGAGCAGGTTGCGCTCGTTATAGGTGAGCTGGATTACGCGGACACCCAACCTGTAGAACAGATCGAGCCGGTCCAGGTCATTCTCTACAGGCGAGGCGTTCTGCCATCCAAGAATGACGCCAGTCTTGCCATTGTGCTTGGCGTCCAAGATGTCCTGGACTCCGGTGATCTGCGAGAGGTTCGCCCGACGCTCCCCGAAGCGGCGAATCCAGGCCGCCACATTGTCCATCGCCTCCGCGTACCCCTCCCAGACGGCGATGGTGGCATTGATGGCGGTGACTCCACCGTTGGAAAGACTGTCGAATACGGCAGGACTCTCCCAATTGCTCACGTTGAGACCGTCCACAACGACTGCTTCGCTGTAGACTTTGCTCACAACATCGCTTGAATCCATAGAGCTCTCCTCGTATAGGCGAACGGGCCCGTATCGCGTATCATATTGGTAGCGTCGAGGGTCAGTCAATCGCAACAACATTGACAGCGGCAGGCACAAAATATAACCTCGACCCACGAACATATAGCAGACCCAAAACTACCCCGGGGAGGGACATCGTCCGTGACCTACACCAGTATCAAGACATGGCTCGAAGACGAACTGCAGGGTATCCGTGACGCAGGCATGTACAAGGCCGAAAAGCTGATCAAGACGCCCCAGGGGTCCCAGGTGGATACCCCAGATGGCCCGATGATCAATTTCTGCGCCAACAACTATCTCGGGCTGGCCGATAGCGACGAGATCGAGAAGGCGGTGAGCCAGGGCACAAAGGACCACGGGTTCGGTATGGCCTCGGTGCGATTTATCTGTGGGACCCAGGACATCCACAAGACCCTGGAGCAGGAAATTTCCGGTTGGATGGGCACAGAGGACACGATTTTGTACACCTCGTGCTTCGACGCCAATACCGGTCTGTTCGAGACGATTCTGAGCGCCGAGGATGCAATCATCAGCGACGAGCTGAACCACGCGAGCATCATCGACGGCATCAGGCTGTGCAAGGCCGACCGCAAGAGGTACAAGCACTCGGATATGGCCGACCTGGAAGAGCAGCTCAAGGCCACGGCCGGGGCTCGCTTCCGGATGATCGCAACGGACGGCGTGTTCAGTATGCAGGGAGACATCGCGCCGCTCAAGGAGATATGCGACCTCGCAGACAAGTACGACGCGCTGGTGATGGTGGACGACTCCCACGCCACGGGCTTTCTTGGCCCTAACGGACTTGGCAGCGCCGACGACCAGGGCGTGATGGACCGCATCGACGTGTTCACAAGCACGATGGGCAAGGCGCTGGGCGGAGCATCCGGTGGCTACACGACAGGTCGCAAAGAGATCGTGGAATTCCTGCGACAGCGCTCCCGACCCTATCTGTTCTCCAACACCCTGGCACCGCCGATCGTGATGGGCGCTCTCAAAGCGTTGGAGCTGGTCCGCGGGAACCCCGGACTCCGCGAGACGCTGTGGGAGAACACGGCATACTTCCGGTCTGAAATGGAAGCATTGGGCTTCGACATCCTCCCGGGCAAGACCCCGATTATGCCGATCATGCTTCGAGACGAGCTAAAGACGGTCGAGCTGGCCAAGGCAGTAAACGAAAAAGGCATCTTCGTAGTGGGCTTTACGTTCCCCGTCGTCCCACGTGGACAGGCGCGAATTCGCGTACAGATCTCGGCGGCCCACACGCGAGAGCAGCTCGACCGCGCGATATCGGTCTTCGAGGAGGCAGGCAAAGCACTGGGGGCAATTTAGGACGGTTTGCGGTTATTGGGTGCTCAGGAGTAGTCATGCTTGGGCGCATGGTTTGAGCACGGCAGCATTTTCAATCGAAAAGGAATCTTCATGACCGACACGACAGAGCTTGAGGGCAAAGTAGCAATTGTGACCGGCGCGGGCCAGGGTATGGGCAAGGATGCGTCTATGCGACTAGCCTCCAGTGGCGCGCGTGTGGTGGTTAACGACGTCAACGCCGAGGCGGTTGAACAGACGGTCGCCGACATCAATAATGCCGGAGGAGAGGCGATAGCCTCGGCTGGCAGCGTGACGTCGAAGACAGATGTCGACCGTATGGTCCTGGCCGCGACGGACACGTATGGGGGCGTGAATATCCTGGTCAATAGTGCCGGGATTCTGCGCTCAACACACGTGATCGACATTGAGGAGGACGAGTGGGACCTGGTGATCGAGATCAACCTCAAGGGCACCTACCTGTGCTCACGAGCGGTGCTCCCCGCGATGCGGGAGGCGAACTGGGGACGCATCGTTAATTTCTCCTCCACGGCCGGCCGCAAGTACAGCACCCTCGGTGGCGCCCACTACTCGGCGTCGAAGGCTGGCGTACTGGGACTCACGCGGCATCTGGCCATGGAGGAAGCGGCCAACGGCATCACGGTCAACGCGGTGTGTCCTGGACTGGTAAACACTGAGATGGTGCAAAACAGCGTCAGCCCCGAGCGGGTCAAGGAATACACCGACAGCTTCCCCATCCCGCGAATCGGCGAGCCATGGGAAGTATCGGAGCTTGTGGCATTCATCGCGTCGGATCGGGCTGCATACATGACCGGTGTTTCGTTCGACATCAATGGCGGCGACCTGATGATGTAGCGGTCCGGTTTTAGGAGGACCTGATGACAACGACCGGCAAAGGTAGTGTCTACGCGAAGCTTGGGGCCCGCCCCATCATCAACGCACAGGGCAATCGCACCGTCATGGGCGGCTCCGCGCCAACGCCAGAGGTGGCGCAGGCCATGGAGGACGCTGCCGACGTATACGTCGAGATGGAAGAATTGTTGGAGAGGTCCGGCGAGTTTATCGCAGAGCTGTTGGGCGTAGAGGCGGCCTACATAACTTCCGGATGCTCTGCCGCGCTGGCCCTGAGCACTGCCGCCTGCATGACGGGGCGCGACACTGACCTCATATCGCGGCTGCCCAACACAACCGGAATGAAGAACGAGGTCGTTCTGCAGAAGGCGCAGCAGTATAGCTACGACCGCAGCTTCACCATTCCCGGGGCCACGTTGGTGCGTCCCGGCGATGAGGACGGGTGCACCCGTGAGCAACTCGAAGCCGCCATTGGGCCACAGACCGCCGCCGTTGCGTATCTGATCAGTGCAAACGAGTCTGACTCGATCGTCTACCTGGAGGATGTGGTAGATATGGCCCACGCTCGCGGTATACCGGTCATCGCCGACGCTGCCGCGCGCATCTATCCGCTGGATTACTTCCGTGGCAACGCCCAGTCCGCCGACCTGGTGTGTTTCGGCGCAAAGTACATAGGTGCGCCACAATCGGCGGGTTTCGTTTGCGGAAGGAAAGACCTGATCAATGCTGTAGTCGACCAGGGGTTCATCGGATTCCAGACCGGAGGCGGGCATGCCTTCGGTCGACCCATGAAGTTGGACAAACAGGAGATTATCGGTGTCGTCACGGCTGTCGAACAGTGGTTCACCATGAACCACGAGGACCGACTGATAGGCTACGAAGAGAGGCTGTCCGCCATCAAAGACGAGATCAAAGGCATCGCCGGTGTTGAGTCAGGCCTAGAGCAGGTTGACCAGTACTACGTCACGAGCCTTGAGGTCAAAATCGACACAGAAACGGTGGGCAAGACTGCCCAGGACGTTGCGGACGAACTGGACGCCGGAAGCCCCCGGATCTGGGTATCGGTGGCTGGAGATGACACGATTGTTGTGAATTCCCACACCCTCAACGAGGGCGAGGAGTTCATAGTAGCCGAGCGCTTGGGAACAGCTCTGGGCGGCTGACGGCCCACACTCATGACGAAATTTGCCGTTGCTGGGGTGTGCAGAGGGGCAAAGCCCCTTTGCTGGGTGTGTGAGGGTGCCCCTCACAAGGAGGCATTCGGGCGCTTCTTCCACGCCATGATCAAGGAAGGCGTTTACCTGCCTCCCTCGCCATTCGAGGCCCTATTCGTATCGACGGCCCACACCAAGGCAGACATCGACGCAACGGTGCAATCGGCCGCTAGGGCACTGGGGCGTTAGAGAGGGGGCGTTCAGTTGAACGTCCCTACCCTGTGTTTGCCGCTTCCCTGATACCTGTGATGGCTGCCGCAATGCCTGTGGGGTTACCATAGACGGCTGAGCCAGCTACGAGGACTTGGGCTCCGGCTGCTGCTACGCTGCCAGCCGTGTCCGGCCCTATGCCGCCGTCCACCTCTAGCTCAGTCGCCAGGCCTGCATCATCCAGCACTTTACGGGCCCGTTCGATCTTGTCGACTGACGCCGGAATGAAGGGTTGTCCACCGAAGCCGGGGTTGACCGACATTATGAGCAGCAAATCCAGGTCATGTAGGACCTCGGTGATTGTGGACAGGGGGGTCGCGGGATTGAGGGCTACACCTGCTCGCATTCCTGCGTCCTTGATTTGTTGCACGACACGATAAAGGTGGGTTGTGGCCTCGGCATGTACCGTGAGCGAATCGGCGCCAGCCTCAGCGAGCTCATCGATATAGAGTTCCGGCTCTTCGACCATCATGTGGATGTCGAGGGTGATATCGGTCCAGCGTCGCACCGCCTTGACCACCATCGGACCGAAGGTGAGGGCGGGGACGAAGTGGCCGTCCATGATGTCCATGTGAATGTAGTCGGCGCCTCCCGCGGCGGCCTCGGCGATCTGCTCGCCAAGCCTGCTGAAATCCGCGGAGAGTATCGAGGGCGCGATTTTCACGACTCGATCAGCCATTGTCCGCCTCCAGAGTCTCTCTTGCCGCGTCAACTGCCTCGGCCACACGACGGGAAGCAGTGCCTCCAGGCACGTCTCGCGCCTCCAGCGATGTCGTCACATCTATGGACAGCACGCTTTCATCGAATAGCGTGGAGTGGTTCCGGTAGGCTTCAAGAGAGAGTTCGTGGAGTTGCACTCCTTCATCGACAGCCTGCTCAGAGAGGGCAGCGACGACACCGTGGGCCTCCCGGAAGGGCATCCCGCGAATGACCAGGTAGTCTGCGATGTCTGTGGCTAGGGAATTGCCGCCCTCCGCGGTGTCCCTGAGACGGTCGATGTTTAGCCCCATTGTCGACACCATGCCGGTCATCACGGCCAGGGTGGACTGAAGCACGTCGACGGTATCGAAGAGCGCCTCTTTGTCCTCCTGCATGTCGCGATCGTAGGTCATTGGCAGGCCCTTCATAACGGTCAACATGGCGACGAGGTGACCAAATACCCTACCCGTCTTACCGCGAGCCAACTCTGCAAAGTCGGGGTTACGCTTTTGAGGCATCATGCTGCTGCCGGTCGTATAGTCGTCGTGGAGCCGAATGAACTCGAACTCCTCGGAGGACCAGAGCACCATCTCCTCTGCCAGCCGCGACAGATGCATCATGCATGTGGACGACGCGGACAGGAGATCAAGCACAAAATCGCGGTCCGAGACGGCATCCATACTATTTGCACTGATGCTCGCGAAACCAAGCTCCCGGGCCACCATCTCGCGATCTATGGGGTATGGCACGCCCGCCAGCGCCCCGGAGCCCAGAGGCATTACGTCGGCCCTGGTCTGGGCCTGCAGCAGGCGCTCCCGGTCCCGACCCAGCATCTCAAAGTATGCCAGCATGTGGTGTGCAAAATAGACGGGCTGGGCACGCTGAACATGGGTGTAGCCCGGCATGATAGTCGTGGTGTGTTCCATGGCCTTGCCAACGAGGGCTTGCCGCAGATCATGAACGCCCACTACGAGATTCTGGATGGCCTCTTTGGTGTAGAGGCGCATGTCTGTGGAGACCTGATCGTTGCGCGAACGGGCTGTGTGGAGCTTGCCCGCGACATCGCCGATCTTATCGAACAGGCGCCGCTCGATGTTCATGTGGATGTCTTCGAGCTCGTCCCTCCACGGGAAGTTTCCCGCCTCGATCTCTTCTTTGACCTGCCCCAGGCCGTCCATGATCGAGTCGAAATCGTCTTGGGGCAGTATCCCCTGCTTGGCCAACATGCGGACATGCGCCATCGATCCCACTATGTCGTGCTTGTACAGCCGGCGGTCGTAGTGGAGCGATACGGTGTAGGCAGAGTGGTCGTTGTGAAGCATTAAGAGACGACCTCTGGAAGCTGTTTCCGATCTACTAGGGACACTTCGGGACCAGGAATCGACGGCGGAGGGTCACTACCTTTGTGCCGTCCTGATTGAACGCCCGGCTCTCCATGTACACGATGCCGCGGTCTGGACGAGAGCGAGACTCGCGAGTCTCCAATATCTCGGACTCACCGTAAATCGTGTCGCCCTGGAAGACCGGCGCGTCGTGAGTGATTTTTTCGTACTCAAGGTTTGCGACGGCCTTTCCGGAGGTGTCCCGCACGCTCATACCAACCAGCAGGCTGATCACGAGGGGTCCGACGACCAGAATCTTCCCATGCTGGTGTTTGGCCATGTAGGCCTCGTCGATGTGCAGCGGACTGCTGTTCATTGTGATGAGCGAGAAAAAATGGTTGTCGGCCTCGGTGACGGTCTTGCCGGGCCAGTGCTTGTATATGTCACCAGGCACGAAGTCATCAAGATATCCGCCGAAGTTTTCCCTACCATCGTGGATCATTTAAGTATCACCATGTGTTCTAGCTGTTGCTACTCAGATCTATTCATACCGGGAACCTGGCGCGAGCCGACGTTTTTGGCCGAGACGCCCAGTATCTTTAGGAAACCTTCCGCGTCCGAGTGGTCGTAGGAGCCGAGCGCCTCCATGGAGGAGTCGTCGGTGTACAGAGAGTGGGGCATTGCCTCGGGCGTGTCCTCGGCAGACTCGAAGAAGATCGTCCCCTTGTAGATACGCACGGATATCGTGCCCGTGGCCAGGCGTGAGATCGGCTCAAGCGCCGCCAGGGCCGATGTCGTCGCCAGGTCGTGCCAATAGCCCTGGTATATCTGCGTGCTGATTGTCCGGGATAGGTCGTTCAGCAGGTCCCGTGAACGCCGGTCGAGGACAAACTGTAACAGGAACTCGTAGTTCGCCCCCAGGAGTTCCATTCCTGGGGCTTCGTAGATGCCACGAGACTTGACCCCAACAAAGCGGTTTTCGATGACATGAGTCCCGATCCCGACGGCATGTTTGCCGGCAGCGGCATTGGCAGCCTCGAACATCTCGACCAGGCCCATCTCCTCGCCGTCGAGGGCCACGGGGACGCCCTCCTCCCACCGCACAGTGATGGTCTGGGGCTGGTCCGGGGCATCCCAGGGCCAGACGCCCATGCCGGGCTCAAGAAAGAAGGGCGGCAATGTCACGTCCTCGAGATCACCCGCCTCATGGGTAAGACCCAGGAAATTAGCGTCGGTCGAGTAGCGCGACTCGCTGGAAGGCTTGATAGGCAAGCTCTTGGCCTCGCAGAAGTCGAGCATCTGTTGACGGCCAGGGAACTCCGCGACGAACTCTGGGTCGCGCCACGGGGCATACACGGTCAATTCCGGATCCAGCATGTTGGAGGTGAGTTGGAACCTCACCTGGTCGTTGCCCCGGCCGGTGGCCCCATGAAACAGCACACCTATGTCTCGATCATGAAGCTCCGAGAGGATAGCACCCACAGTGACCGGCCGGGCTATCCCAGTTGTATTCCAATAGCCACCCTCGTACCGCGCCTGGGCCTGAAGAACCTTCAGCCCGGCCTGAGCCAGGAGGTCCGTCCCATCCAGCAAGACCAGGGATGTAGCGCCGCAGCCCATCATGCGGTCGACGACGGCATAGAGGTTCTCTTCATCGGGCTGGCCCAGGTCCACCGTGAAACCCTCCACGGTGAATCCCTTATCGGAGAGCCAGCGGACCACGGTACAGCTATC
>JASLXL010000174.1 GCA_030740335.1 SAR202 cluster bacterium
TGGCGTGGAGCTACACGAACTCGATGGTGTCGCCGTCACCCACGGGCCCGGCCTGGCGGGATCTCTGTTGATTGGCGTGAATGCTGCAAAAGGACTAGCGCTGGCTGCCGGTCTCCCACTAATCGGAGTGAATCACCTTGAAGGACACGTCTATGCTTCCTGGCTGGATGGAAATGACCCCGAGGCAAAATACGGTTTCCCGTTCATGTGCCTGATCGCGTCTGGAGGCCACACAGATCTGATATTGATGAAAGGACACGGTGACTACACACTGGTAGGTCGCACGCGGGACGACGCTGCTGGCGAAGCCTTTGACAAGGCTGCGAGGGTTCTGGGGCTGGGTTTCCCGGGGGGACCAGCCATTCAGAAATCTGCAGAGTCCAGTGTCGGCAAAGAGCCAAGATTCACCAGGCCGAGGATCAAGGACTCTCTTGATTTTTCGTTCAGTGGTCTCAAGACCGCGGTGCTGCGCCGGTCCGAAGAGAAGGGGTGGTACCCACCGCAGGAAGGCCGCACGCCAAACCCTGCGAAGGTCGCGGATGTTTCCTCCGCGTTCCAGGAGGCCATGGTCGATACGATAGTTATTAGGACGGTTGAGGCGATCGAGCGGTACCGGGTGAACGCTCTAATCATGGGCGGAGGTGTAGCTTCCAATACTCTTCTTCGCAAAGAAATGGCGATACGGTCGTCGGTTCCAGTGGTTGTGCCCAGACCGGCGTTGTGTACGGACAACGGTGCGATGATCGGCGCGGCAGGGTGGTTCCATTTGCGAAATGGCACGGCATATCAGTGGGCAATGGACGTGGAGCCCAGATTGAGGCTGGGCTGAATCTATCTTTTATCTAGCGAGGCGAAAACGTTCTTGAGCGAAAGTGCTCTTTGCGCAGGAACAGCTTGTTGACGAACTCATAGGTGTCCTCTATGGCTGTCGGCCCGTTGACGTTGTATGTGAACTCTGTTTCGCCAGCCCTGAACCTCGCCTGTACCTTTGATGGGGATCTTAGCCGGTCCACGACGAGATATACACCCATCGCGGCCAGCACGAGGCCCGCTATGGCGGAGCCGACGGGGTTGTCCCATACTTGCCACACCGCTAACGCCACTATCAATGCTAGTGCGGCCCAAACGTACCCGATGAGTCCGAGGCTTCTCTGGCTCAAGACATCGATCGCGGTAATGTCTTGGATAGAAACGAAGAAAGTCTGTATCCGGTGGCCGTTGGAACTGACGTGGATAAGACGAAGTTCGGTTAGTATCAGATTATCGGCGCGGTCGGGGTCGCCGTCGCGACTATCTACGAGGTCCAGAGTGGCGTCCACGTGTTCGCCGTCCATCATGACCATCTCGCTCTTGGTTTCCGCTTGAACCGCCACGACGCCTCCGCAGTCATCATGCTGAGCACCGTGATGGCGCTGACACGATGTTAACATGGCGAATGCTGGAGGCCAAATAGCCACTCGCGTTTTCGCTGCTAGAAAAAGAACACGACATTACATGGCGGGGTACTAGGAACACCCATTTTGCTGTCGGCAGATAATGTTCTAGCTCTGCACACACCAGATAAATCTCAACTGCCCATCCCCAGATGCCGGCCCAGTCCTCGAATTGTACGCAGCCCTGACACCCGCACCTCGTAGACTCGACATTGACGGTGTGCTATTGTTTTAGTCGCCTTCTCAATAAGGCGTCTTTCGGGCATTTCCCACTCACGAGGAACCGTTAATGGAACGACCCATATTTAAGCCTGTTGGTACTGCTGAAGAGGCGCTCGACACGCCTTCCTTGGTGGTGGATATTTCGGGATTGAACCAGAACATAGAGACGATGCACTCCTTTTTCCGAAGCAGACCAGTCGGACTGCGCCCCCACGTTTCGGGCCACGGAAGTTCAGCCATAGCCCATATGCAAATTGCCGCGGGCGGCACCGTGGGCGGAATCATGACCGCGACGCTCGGCCAGGCCGAGGTGTTCGCCGCTACTGGCTTCGACGACATATTCCTGGCGAACCTGGTCACTGCGCCGTCGAAAATATCCCGGCTCTGCTCACTTGCACGGCGCGTGAATATGACTGTTGCCGCAGATAGCGCCGATAATGTCATTGATCTCGGAGAAGCCTCAGTAGAGGCGGGTGTCACTCTCAACGTCGTTGTCGACATAAACACGCGGCGCGAAAGTACCGGAGTCGCGCCGGGACGGCCAGCGTTGGAATTGGCGAATACTATCGAGGGCGAGGAAGGCCTTCACTTCGCGGGCCTCATGACCTACGAGGGCACCATCCGGGCCGACGGGGACGAATTGGTGTCTGAGTCGAAGAAGTGTATCCAGCAGGTTCTGGATACTCGAGAGAAGGTGGAAAAGGCCGGACTTGACGTTGAGATTCTCAGCGTCGGCGGTACCCACAACTATGAGATCGCCGGAGACATGGACGGCGTCACCGAGGTTGCGGCTGGTTCGTACGCGTTGATGGACGAGGCTTACCGGCCGTACAGGCCGCAGTTTGTCAACGCGGCCAGAATCATGTCTTGCGTGACTTCGATGCCAGAGGCCGGCAACGTCATCACTGACGCGGGCCGCAAGGCCATCGGTGGCGATTCTGGGAATCCTGGTATCCCCACTGTGCCAGGCGGCGAGGTCCGGGGTCTCAGCGCCGAGCACGGTGGCATCGACCTGGACCCATCAATCGATCATGGATTGTCGCTGGGTGACCGGGTATGGTTCGTTCCAAACAGCATTGAAGGCTGCGTCAATCTGCATGATTACATGCACGTGATACGCAACGGCAAGCTTGATGCCATCTGGGAGCTGCCCGCAAGAGGCCGCTACCGCTAATCTGACACAGACGGAGAGTATAGATGGATTACTATCGGCCGGTCCCGGGCACTCAAGTCGAAGACCTGGAGACACCTTGCCTCCTCGTAGACCTCGATGCAGTCGAGCACAACTTCCGGGTCGTCGCGGACACGTACCGCGACACCGAATGTAAGATGCGTCAGCACACCAAGAACATCAAGAGCCCCAGGCTCGCCAAAATGCAGATAGAGATAGGTGGCACGGTTGGCGGCGTATGTACCGCAAAACTGTCTGAGGCCGAAGTGATGGTGGAGGGCGGCGTCACCGATATCCTGATCCCAAATCAGGTAGTTCACAAGGACAAAATAGCCCGAATGTGCGCTCTTGCCCGTCGCGCAGACATGAAGGTGTCCGTCGACAACATGCAGAATGTCCAGGATCTGTCCGATATCGCATATGCCTATGGGGTCAAGATCGGTGTATTGATCGAGGTCGACACGCAGATGGGCCGTGCTGGTGTTCGGAGCAACGAACAGGGTGTCGCCATCGCGAAGTTGGCGGAGAGTTTGCCTGGCGTTGATTTCAGGGGCGTCATGAGCCACCAGTCTCTGATGGAGTATAAGGGCGAAGAAGATCGGTACGAGGTGGGCAGACAGACGATACAGATTTGCTTGGACGTAAAGAACGCCATTGAAGCCGAGGGTATCGCAGTGGAGATGGTTTCCAGCGGCGAGACATTTACGATCGACGTGGCCGCCACCATCCCAGGTGTGACCGAGGTTGAGGGCGGCACATACGCGTTGGGCGGTACCAACTATGATTATATGAAAGACTACCAGATGGCCAACAAGGTGATGTGTACCGTCATTAGCACGCCGCGGTCAGGCGTGGCCATAGGTGATGTGGGCCTGTTCGCCCTCTCTGGACTCGGTGCCGATTCCGTCGAGGGGCACCTCGATATCACGATAGTCGAGATGCTAGACCATCAGATTGTGCTCAAATCGGATGGCGAGATGCCGCTAAAAGTAGGTGACAAGTTCAAGTTGATCCCAGCCTATCAGGACATGATGATCAACCGATGGGACCAGTACATAGGCATCCGGGACGGCGCCGTGGAACAGGTATGGGACATACCTGGTCGAGGCTGCACTCAATAACCTGAGCCGGTGTATAGAATACGAAAAGAAAAGGCCCGAATCCGCTCTGGAGTCGGGCCTTTATGGTTTCAGGGTAGAGGGGCGTCAGGCCTCGACCTTGGCATGCCATTGGCAGGCGTTCGGGTGTGTATTCACCTCGTAGTAGGCTGCCGTTGCAGCTATCGCCCCCTGGGCCGCTGCGGTGATCGTCTGCTTGAGGTCGCCAGAGGCGTTGGTGAGGTCGCCAGCAGCGAACAACCCGTGGACACGAGTGCGCATCTCCTTATCCACTAGGACCTCGCCACCATCGTTCAACTCGGCTCCGAGCTTGGAAGCCAACTCGGACCTGGGGTCGGCGCCGATCTCTATGAATAGGCCGTCCAACTCAAGCTCCTTCGATCCTCGCACCTCATTGTCGAGGACAATACCTGATAGGCCGTCGTCGCCCTTGAGTTCCATCACGCGGGTTCCCATCACCTGCTTGACGTTCTTCGCTGCGTCTAACAATTGCAAATTGATGGGCTCGGGTCGCGTAAACTGATCCTGTCGGTAGACCAGGTAGACCTGTTCGGCGTACTTGCTTAGCAAAACCGCCCCTTCGACGGCCGCGTTGCCGCCGCCGACAACCGCGACCGTGTTTCCGTGGTGCATGGGGGCATCGCAGGTAGAGCAAAAGGACACGCCACGGCCGGTCCACTCCTCCTCGTGGTCGAGCCAGAGTCTACGCCTCTCACGACCTATGGCCAGGATGGCAGTGGTGGCCTTGAATGTCAGGCCGCCCTCAGTCGTTACGGTAAACTCGTCGTCCGACCTATCAATTGAATTTATGTTCTCCTCGATGACAGGGACCCCATATTTGTCGACCTGCTCGCGGAATTTCAGCATCAAGTCGAAGCCATCGATCTCCGGATACCCCGGGTAGTTCTCGATAATGCCTCCAGTAGCAGTCTCGCCACCGAATATGCCGCCAACGATGATGGTGCTCATCTGATATCGGGCCGCGTAGAGGGCCGCGGAAAATCCCGCCGCGCCCTGTCCTGCTATCAGCACGTCGTACCGCTTAGTCTGGTCTACCAACTGTCTCACCTCTGGCTGAGTTGTTGCTGGGCAAGTCCCCTAGCCCATGTATTCGTGATGCCTACACAGTCCGGCGCGATGCCGATTGTCTAAGCGGCGGTGTCTATCAAACTCTCCCTCATCCTAGCAGTATCCAAGTTGAGGAGAAGGGATCTGACCTCCTCTCCCTAGGGAGAGGATTGAGGTGAGGGTGAACTACTAGCCTAGTGGAACACGCGTCCGGAATCGATCGCCAACGTCTGGCCAGTGATACTGTCGGTGGCGCAGAATGCCACGACCTGCCTGGCGATGTCGTCCTTGTCTGCAGCCCTTTGGAGAAGTGACCCCTCAACCGCAGCCTTCTGGTACTTCGGCGCCAGATTCATGGACATCTTTGTTCCCTCCAAGTATCCCGGCGATATGCAGTTGACCAGAATATCTGGCGCCAGGCCGACAGCCATGCACTTCGTTAGATGGATGAGCCCGGACTTCGCCACCGCGTAGCCGATGGACGAGCCCGTGGGGGCAATTCCGGCCACGGAGGAGATGTTAACTATTCGGCCGCCGCCCTGGGCCTTCATCGGTCGCGAGGCGGCCTTGATGGTCAGCATTGGGCCTGTAAGGTTGACGTCGATAAGCTTGTTCCAGTCAGCATAGGTCAGAGCGTCGATGTCGTCGAATGGAATCCATTTGTTGTAACCGGCGTCGTTGACAAGAATGTCTAGACGCCCGAAGCTGGTTAGTACCTGGGCGACCATCGCATCTACTTTGTCGGGATCGGTGACATTGCAGTGTATAGCCTCGGCTACCGAGCCTCCGGCCACCAGTTCGTCGACAAGGTTCTCGGCCTTTTCACGACCCTGATCGTACAACACGGCGACTTTGGTGCCGGCCGCGGCCAGTGAACGGCATATGCGACCGCCGAGTCCGCCACTGCCCCCAGTCACGACGGCGACAGCACCATTCAAGTCCATAAAAGCCCCTCCGGATTGGCGGTGCAGTATCGACCTAGACCCGGGGCACGATATGCTGCATCGACCGAGTGATGTGTGCGAAATTATAGCATGGGCGGGACCCCTGACGCGCCCTCA
>JASLXL010000175.1 GCA_030740335.1 SAR202 cluster bacterium
CTGGTTGAGACGGTCGAGAGCTACATTGCGGCAACCGAGCGCGTCCGGTTCGCACCGGGGTCTGCCGAGGACACTTCGGGCGAGAGTGTGCTGGATGAGACCTCCAGGCTGATGGCAGACCTCGACGGGTATTTCGCATGATCCGGCACCTACCTCTGTTCGCAGTCCTGATTGTGGGGTTGGCTATGTGCCCCGCGACACTTCGTGCAACCTCGCCCGGCGACGTGGACGCCGTGGCAGCCACCAACGCCCTGTACGAGAGCGGGCGATATGTCGAGGCTGCCCTGGTCTACGAGCAGCTCATAGACCGGGGGTACGAGTCTGCCACCCTGTACTACAACCTTGGCAACACCTACTACAAGCAGGGAGACCTGGGCCGGGCGATACTCAACTATCGACGCGCCGAGAAGCTTTACCCCCGCGACGCCGACATACGCACCAATCTCAAGATAGCCCGTGATCAGCGGGCCTATGTCTTCGAGAAAACTGGAGGTGCATTCGCCATCGAGTCGACCAGCAACCTGATTAATCGGCTGACGTTGGACGAGTTAGCGCTGTTCACGCTAGCAGTGTGGGTTGTGCTGGCCCTGCTGGTCTTGGTGCTGCTCTACGCAAAGAGGCGAGCCATCAGGAGGGGCGCGGTCTACGCGTCGATTGTGGTGGGGCTGGTACTCCTGCTGAGCGCCACCGTGACGGGTGAGCGGTGGTACTCCGAGGGCCACGACTACGAGATTGTGGTCGTGGCTGAGATGGTGGATGTGGTCTCCGGGCCCGGCACGAACTACGCCCAGGAATTTACCCTGCACGGTGGGTCCGAGGCGCGCCTGCTGGAGCAACGAGGAAGCTGGACACGTTTGTCGATACCTGGTGGCGACCTGCAAGGATGGGTGCCGTCGTTTGCCGTGGAGGATCTCTAGGCGGGAGCGTCTGCCCGCGAAGACCCGGTCGAATCCTTGAGTTTGTCCCTTTGCCTTGCGGTCCTGCACCCCAAATCCCCCGCCCTTTCACATCTCTTCGCTACGACTAGTCGAAGCTACTCAGGGCTGAGAGCAAGTCCGGGGTTACTTCACGCATGAAAGTCTGTGTGGATTTGCTGAGATCCCAGGCGCCGTAGAGTCTTCCGAGTAGCCTGCGAATGGTCGGGTCGAGCAGCATCTTCTCGTATCCTGCAGCATCGTCCATCTCGACCAGAAGCTCCAGTTGAGACCGAAGAGCGCCTGCCCCTGAGTAGACCTTGGCTGACCGGACACTGGGGCTATTTCGGATAGCAGGAATCACCTCGTTGATGAAGAACGTTATCTCATCAAGAGCAGCTTCGTCTGACAACGATTCCTTGAAGCTGAATGTGGATGTAGGGTGTCGTAATATCCTTTCACTCCTTAGACCAGACTAGGAATTTCGAAGAGGCGCCTCTTTCTATATCTACCACATAGTAGATCTTGTGCCAGATAGCATCATACCTGGCGTTCTTGACGATGGCGCCGAACGGACGCAATAATGCCGCCGATGTACCCGTAGCACCAAGACGCGGAGGCGACAGCATGTCGAAAGAATCCCACCACGTGGCAATTGAGCGGAACGTACCAGCCACAATGCGCGACGACACCATCCTGCGCGCGGACATCTACCGCCCCGACGACGGCGGCCGATACCCGACCCTCCTGAGCCGTACTCCCTACAACAAGGACACGACCGAGGAGCCGTCCCGCAAGCTTGCGGAGCGCGGCTACTGTGTGGTCGAGCAGGATGTGCGGGGCCGCTACGCGTCGGACGGCGACTTCACACCGGGCTTCTACTCCGGCGAGCACTTCGATGCGGAGGACGGCTACGACAGCGTCGAATGGGCCGCAGCCCTGCCCTGGTCAACGGGAAAGATCGGCACCATAGGCGGATCCTACGTCGGCTGGACCCAGTGGGAGCTGGCCCACACTCGCCCACCTCACCTGGTGGCGATGATGCCGCAGGCCATCGCGGCGAACCTGCTGGACCGCGAGATGAGCGCTGTGCTACGGCTGGGCAGGGTGTTGTGGTGGAGTGTCAACTCCCTGTCCCCCGACCAGCGCGTGCGCGACGATGCCCCCTGGGGACCGCGCACGCAGGATGAGGCCGAGCGGCTGTGGACGGAGCGCGACCGCTCCAAGTGGCTATGGCACCTGCCGCTGGCGGAGATCCCGGACTCCGCGATGCATGGCATCGGCAAACACTGGCGTCGATGGCTGGCCGACCATGCCTCCGATCACTTTGGTTTTTTGGAGCAACACTCATCCATAGAGGTGCCTGCTCTGATCACCACCGGCTGGTACGACCAGCAGATCGGCAGCATCAAGAATTTCACGGGCATGCGTGCCAACGGGGCCACCAGAGCCGCCAGAGACGGCACGAGGCTTATCGTCGGACCGTGGACCCATGTCTCCTACGACTGGGAGTCGCTGGTCGGAGAGATGGACTTCGGCCCCGAGGCCACGGTCGATTACTACGACACCGCGGACGCATGGTTTGGGCGATGGCTGAAGGACGAAACCCAGGCCGAGGAGGGTCCGCCCATCCGGCTGTTTGTGATGGGCACGAACTCCTGGCGCTCGGAGACGGAGTGGCCGCCGGTCGGAACTACATACGAGGATTACTTCATGCAGGCCGACGGAGGGCTATCGCAGCGGCCCCCGGGCAATGCATCGCTCGACGAGTACGACTTCGACCCGCGAGACCCGGTCATGACGCTCTACAGCCCCGGCGGCCAGCAAGAGCCCCACGACCTGCGCGCCCTTGATGGCCGGCACGATGTTCTCAGTTACACTACTGCGCCGTTGAAGGTGCCCGTCGAGGTGATCGGGCCGATTGAGGTGAAGCTGTGGGCGGCGTCCTCTGCCCCCGACACAGATTTCATCGTGCGGCTGGTGGACGTATGGCCCGATGGCTTCGCACAGGAGCTTTCCTACGGCATCGTGAGGGCGCGGTACCGCGAGTCGTTTACTGCGCCAACGCCGATAGAGCCGGGCAAGCCGTACGAGTACACGATCGCGGTCAACCCGACGGCGAATCTGTTCAAGAACGGACACCGCATCCGGCTCGACGTCACCAGCAGCGATTTCCCAAACTTCGACCGCAACCACAATACCGGGGGCGACGACTACCACGAAGCAACACTGGCGACGGCCCACCAGACGATCTTCCACGACGGGGCAAGACCGTCCAGGGTCGTCCTGCCGGTGCAACGATGACCTCCAAAGTGGAGATCCGGCCATACCGCGCAGCAGACCTGCCTGCCCTGCATGAGATCACGATGGAGGCGTTCGACGGCGTGTCCGTCGACCAGATTATCGAGCGCCGATACGGGCTCCTGGGCGACTCGGACTGGAAGACCCGCAAGGCAGGGCATATCGACGACGATGTGCGGCGTGATGTCGACGGCATGTTCGTGGCCGAGCAGGACGGGCAGATCGTAGGCTACATCACGACATGGCGAGACGTGGTTGCAGGCATCGGCCACATCCCGAACCTGGCGGTTCGCGAGGGTTATCGTGGGAAGGGCATCGGACGGCAAATGATCCAGCACGGCCTCGACTTTTTCGAGGCAACGGGCATGACCCACGCCAGGATCGAGACACTAGCCCACAATGAGGCCGGCGATCACCTGTACCGCTCGATGGGGTTTACAGAGATCACCAGGCAGATCCACTTCGTCCGTGCGCTGGGCGACGGTTAGCGGGCTGGTCAGGCACCCACCCCATCATGTCATTCTGGGCCGAGCGAAGAATCTGGGTTGGGACAAGGACGAATCTGGACACAGGCAAATAGGAAATGAAACTCAATACCGACCATATCCAGACGACGCATCCCGGCAGTCTGCCCAGGCCTGACTATGTTCTCAATGAAGCCCAGATGCCCTCGTTTTGAGACAACATGCCGTCGTGGCCGGGCTCGGACCGCGCCCTTGTGCCCATGCATTTACGCAGGTGCCTCACCAATAAGGCTGCTATAGAGGGACCGATGCATTCTGTCCACTTGCGCACCGGGGCCAACTCCGGCCCCTCCCGGTCCAGAACGCCCCCATCGACCGGAAGCCGTTTTGAATGGCCTGCCGGAGTCCGGTACAATGGCCCATTACGATTACTGTTCGAGGTTATAGAGCTTGGCAGATACAATGGTTGTATATACGCATCCGGAGTGCAGCTACTCCGGGGCGCTCAAGGCAGAGCTGGACGACCTGGGCGCGGAGTACCTAGAGATTGATCTCGCGCTCAAACCCGAGGAGTGGGCGACGCTGGAGGCCCTCACTGGGGGCGAGCGAATTACGCCGGTCTCGGTGGAGGGCGACTTCGTCAGCATCGGGTTCCACGGGGTTGGTTGAAACTTCTAATACGGGGCCGTTGGCCCCGCACAGCGAGTTCTGCAAACTGAGTGAGGAGGAGACATAACTGTCAAGGCGAGCAATACAGTCAAGGTAGGCGACACCGCCCCGGACTTCACGCTACCGTCCCTGGACGGGGAGCCGGTTAGCCTTTCGGACTACAGAGGCAAGCGGGTAGCGTTGTTCATGTGGGCCTCGTGGTGAGGCTGCCGAGGTCAGCTGCCCGGGTGGCAGCGTTTCTACGAAGAGAATGCCAGCAAGGGGATTGAGGTCCTGACGGTGGCCATGGACGCCCAGGGCGCCGCTAAGGCTCAACCGTACGTTGAGTTAGCCAAGGGCACGTTCCAAGCAGTGGTAGATGCAGAGAACGTCCTGGGCGGAATGTACGGATTCAGGGCGATCCCGAACGGCTACCTGATCGATGAGAACGGGGTGGTCAAGTACGAGAAGTTGGGCGGGTTCGATATCCGCAAGCCTGAGACTGCCGCGATAGTAAATCGGTGGGCCGAGGGCGAGGATATAGCAGAACCGCAGGATCCCAAAGCCGAGGCGAAGGACGGACCTTCGGCCGAGGCGATAGCACTGTTCCAGAAGGGTCTGGAGCTGTACAAGGCTGATAGCGTCGACGAGGCGATGGTACTCTGGCGGCAAGGCTTTGCGCTGGACCCGGACAACTACATCATCCGCAAGCAGATCTGGGCGGTGGAGAATCCGGACAGGTTCTATGCAGGCGATGTCGACTACGATTGGCAAAGAGAGCAGACGGCCAAGGGGCAGTAGCAGCCACAGGCTGTTTCGTTTTTTTCACGTAGGGGCGATCTTTTGACCGCCCCTACTGCATTTAGCCACCAAAGGAGCAGCTCATGAATATCAAAGACGCCTTCGACATGAAGGGCCGCGCTGCCATCGTCACGGGCGGCGGAACCCACCTGGGCAAGGCTATGGCTACAGCCCTCGGCGAACTGGGCGCGTCGGTAGTAATAGCCAGCCGCAGGGACGCACTCTGCGAGGAGGTGGCCGAGGAGCTGCGCCGAGAGGGGCTCGTTGTTACGGGCCGCGGGTGCGACGTGACGGTGGAGTCGGAGGTGGACGCATTGGTCAACTCAGTGGTCGAGGAGCACGGACGCCTGGACGTGATGGTCTGCAACGCTGGAGGCTCCGCCACACCCGCCACGCATATCCCGAACGGCTCCGTGGACGAGTTCATAGCGACGCTTGAGTTGAACGTGAGGGGGACGTACCTGTGTGCCCAGGCCGCCGCCAGGGTCATGGTCGAGCAGCGGGGCGGGTCGATCGTCACGGTGGGTTCGATCCACGGTTCCCTGACAACAGACAAGCGGTTCTACGAGGGACTCGGATTCGGTCGAGGCGGTCCCGCCTACCAGTCGTCGAAGGGCGCGATCATCAACCTGACGCGGAATTTGGCGTCGGAGCTGGGCGAACACGGCATCACCGCCAATTGTATCAGCCCCGGGCAGATCCCGAGACCGGACGCCAACCCGAAGATGGTCCAGCGCTGTGCCAACAACATTCCGTTCAGTCGCGGTGGTGAGGCCGACGACCTGAAGGGCGCGGTGGCGCTGCTGGCGTCCCCGGCAGGCGCATGGATCACCGGGCACAACCTGATCGTAGACGGAGGCTGGTCCATTTGGTAGTGCTGCGCACGCTTAGTTGGGCGGGGGGTGGTGAACTCAAGATGCTGCGCAGCTGCTGAAGGGGCTTTTAGCAGCCCAAGAGACAGATGACTACGGGCCCTGCCTCACAAAGCGCGCGCAGCGCTAGTCGAGGACGGCTATTGCGTCGATCTCTACTACCAGACCGTCTTCGGCTAGGCCGCTGATTTCGAGCAGGGCATTGGTCGGGTATTCGCCGTGGAAGAACTCGTCGAAGACCTCAAGGGGTGGCCCGGAGAAGGGCCAAAAGTCTGACCGATCCGTTACGTAGGTGGTCAGCTTGACGATGTCGGAGGGCTGACCGCCCTCCGCGACGACGATACGGGTGATGCGGTCCAAGACTACTCGCAGCTGCTCCATAGGCGGGCCGCCCTGAGCATCCGTGCCGCGAGCGGTGGTGCCGGAGATGAACAGCATGTCGCCCGCACGGATCGCCCTGACGTAGCCGGAGCTTGCCGGGTAGATGTCGTCGTGGTTGTTGCGCACTTTCTTCATGGGGTGCCTCTCTTTGGATGCGTTACTTGCCTTCGAGCAGCGCGCTCAGACCGCACCCCAGATACTTCGTCGCGGGGCTCCTCAGCATGACACTGCCTTGGGTGCTGCTATCGTGTGATCTACCCAGGTTTATGGGCCTTTATTGAGAAAACTGAGGGATCGAGTCGTTGTGCTCCGGAAGCCGCCACCAGCCATCTTCGCCTCGCACCATCTGGGGGAATGCCTGCCAGCCGTTGAGAGGGAACTCGTGTAGGAATTCGATTGTTAGTCCTGCCGCGGCGAGTGAACTGACGATCTCTCCCATCGAATGGCTCCACTCGTGCGCAGTGGTCTCCAGGGGAGTGGCGCCGTCGGTGTAGGTGTAGGTGCCTTGCTCGTCAGGCTTGAATACCAGCGGCTCACCGTAACGGAAGTAAGGGTGTCGCACGCTCAGCCCGCCGTCATTCTCTGGACCAAAGATGTTCCTGACTGGATGATCGTCGATGATATAGAAGGTGCCTCCCGGCTTCAGGAAGTGGGCGATGACCCTGGCCCACCGTGGGAGGTCCGGAAGCCAGACGAGGACCCCATAGGATGTGTAAACGACATCAAACTGCCTCGGCTCATCCAGGGCCTCCGGAAGGTCGTAGATGTTAGAGGTGACGAATCTCGCCGGGTTGTCGAGTTCGTCACTTAAGGACCGTGCGAGATCGATCGCAGCCTCTGAGAAGTCGACGCCGGTGACGTTTGCGCCCATCCGTGCCCAGGACATGGTGTCCATGCCAAAGTGGCACTGCAGGTGCAGGAGAGACTTGCCGCGAACGTCGCCCATTTCGTCGAGCTCGATGGACATCAGGGTCGACCGGCCGGCCTTGAATCCATCGACATCGTAGAAGCGGGACGCGGCGTGGATTGGAACACGTTCGTCCCAGTTGCGGCGGTTCCCGTCCATTGCCTCGTTCATGCGGTCCTCTCTGACATCCTATGCCCCAGAGGGGGAGAGCTAGACCGGGGGTCTTGGGACAGTCTCCATCGCAGTCGTCCCCCTCATGTGGAAAGAAGGACCTTCACCTCAGTCCTCTCCCTGGGGAGGGAGAGGAGGCCGGAAGGAGCCTATGGATTGGCTACATTTTGTGGCTGGCCTTCTAGGAAAGCTATGACGTTGCTGACGATGCCTTCGTTCAGGCTCTCGATGCCCTCGGGGGTCTGGTCGGCGATATGCGGAGTGAATACCACCTGCTCACATTTGAGAATTGGATGGTCCGCGAGCGGTGGTTCAGGGTCGAAGACGTCCAGTCCTGCGCCGCCCAGGTGCCCTGAATTGAGGGCTTCGACAAGCGCGTCGGTGTCGATCAGATCGCCCCGTCCTCCGTTCACGAAGAGGGCGCCCGGCTTCATAAGATTAAACTCTCGCTTGCCGAGTATGCCCCGGCTGTCGTCACTGAGCCTGACCTGGATGGTCACCGCGTCGGACTGTCTCAGGAGATCATCCAACTCGACAAACTCGACACCCAGCTCACGTCCGCGCTCAGGCGAGGGGTTGAAGGTCCAGGCGATGACCTTCATGCCTAGGGAATTGCCGATTCGCGCCACCTCGCTGCCCGTGTTTCCGGTGCCAATGACGCCGAGGGTCTTGCCTCGCAGGTATGTGTTCGCCAGAGGCGCCCAGCGGCCGGACTTGATCTCCGTGGTCTGGTAGGCGGCGTGTTTCGCCACCGCGAACAGCAGCCCGATTAGATGCTCTGCCACGTACGGCGCTATCTTGCCCGGCTGGTTGCTGACGACCACACCGCGATCGCTCGCAGCGTCAAGATCGATGTTGTCGGTGCCGATGGAGCAGGTGGCAATCATTTGTAGCTCGGGCAGATGCTCCAGAGAGTCCTGGAACCAGTTAATTGCGCCGCGAGTGTTGAGGATAACGTGGGCGCCTTCGACCCGCCGCATCTGTTCCTCCATGGACCCGGGGCGGTCAGTGTAAATGGTCACTTCGCCGTAGGGAGCGAGGCGTTCCAGGTGAGCCGAACCCTGTATCTGCGGTGGGAAGTCACCCGGAATCACGAACTTAAGCTTGCCCGCCGATGTCATTTTTCTCGTTCTCCTCTTGCCCTTCCTGGCGGCTCTGTTCGGATACTGCGTGAGACTATCTTCGGCACGGGAGAATGTCAAGAAAGAACGTACGTGGATGGTACCGACGTGGTATTATCGAATCAACTGCCGAGGACCCGCTTGATTGGGGGACCAAGAGGCGCAGAACATGCAGCGCTGAGGAGGCTAGCCTTGAATCGTAGTGAACTGAAGAAAGTGATCCGAGGGACGATCGTTACGATGCCGACGGCATTTGACGACAACTACAAGCTTGATCTGGATACTATGGCCGAGATTGTCAAGTGGTACATCTCAGAGGGCCTGGGCACGGAAACGTCGCCATTGAAGGTCGCGGCGGCGATGGGCGAGGGCCCGGACCTGGCCGACAACGAGCTTGCCCCCCTGCTTAAGTGCGTGATCGACGCCGCCGATGGCAAGGCAAATGTGATTTGCGCCGTGAAGCCCAAGAACACAATGCACACGATCGAAGACGCCAAGATGGCCCAGGACATGGGTGCCATCGGCCTCCAAATCGACCTGCCGTTCTTCCATCATGCCAAGCAGGACGACAATGTCCGCCACTTCACGGACATCTCCGATGCCATCGAAATCGGGATCATGATCTACAACACGCACTGGTTCTGCCACTCTCCGGTCGAGGAGTACTTGCATGCGGACTCGATGCTCCGTCTGGCTGACGCCGAGCATGTCACAGCGATCAAGTGGGGCGTGCCCGACGGTGAGGACTACGACGACATGACGAAGTTCTCTGACATCTTCAACGTGATCGACAACACGGGCCAGACTGAGCGCTGCATGCGGAACGGCGGCGCGGGTTACATCAGCTCTCTCATAGCGGTCAATCCGGCTTACGAACTCGCACAGTGGAAGCTCTACGAAGCCGGGAAGTACGACGAAGCGAACGCCAAGAAGGCCGAAGTCAGCAGCGTGCTGGCCGAGTGGCAGGCCGCCACGGGCCGCAAGTCCGGCGGCTATCGCCAGATGAAGGGCATGCTGGAGGCGATGGGCCGGCCCATGGGGCCGACGCGCCCGCCGACGCTGCCTCTCGACGCCGCCGAGGTTGCCCAGGCCGGTGAGGCCGCCCGCAAGCTGGGGTGGATGTAAGCTTCGGACTCCGTCCGGCGGCCGCGGCAATGTTGCTGCTGGCCGCCGGATGTTTTACGAGCGTTTCTCCGAGCGCCGAATCTCCCACAGTGGCTCCCTCAATTGCTACGCCCATTGCCCCTGAGACCGCTGTGGTTGCCAGCGTGACCGCAGTCTCAGTCGCCGGAGACCCCGGGACGTACACCTTAGACGTAACCGTGCGCAGCCCAGATATCGGGTGCGAGGGCTACGCAGATTGGTGGGAGGTTGTCTCGGAGGACGGCGACCTGCCCTATCGCAGAGTTCTGCTCCATAGTCATGTGGACGAACAGCCGTTTTCGCGATCTGGTGGTCCAGTGCCGGTCGACCCCGGCGACACGGTCATTGTGCGCGCCCACATGAGCACCACCGGGTTCGGTGGCTCCGCTCTCCAAGGGAGTGTTAAGGACGGGTTTGTCCCCATTACTATGCCACCGGGTTTTGCTACGGGACTTGCGGAGCGTGCTCCACTACCGTCGTCCTGCGCGTTCTGACGAGCTGTAGAACGAATCTGCCGACGCGTTCATTTTTCAAGAGATGAAAAATGAATATTGATGTGTGAGGGACACCCTCACCCACCCGACATAGTGGCGGTGCCCCTCTGCACACCCTTTTCCTTGCCAGCGCAAGCACCGTGTTGACCTGTTGTGGCATGTAACATAGACTGGTTGTTGCAACAAATTGCAGGAGCGAGTATGAGCTGTGAAGAGATGACGGTGCAGGTGCTGAAGGAGTCGGGCCATCGCCTGACCCCGCAGCGGCTAATGGTGGTTTCGGCGGTCAGACACGCTGAGGGCCACATTAGCGCCTCTGACATCGCTAACAGCATCAAAGAGACATATCCCTATATCGATACGTCCACGATCTATCGAACCCTCGGCGCACTCAAGGACATGAGGCTGGTGTCCGAGACCGATATGGGAGGGGGAGAGGCCATCTACGAGTGGATCGAGCCCAGCCGGCACCACCACCTGGTGTGTCGCAACTGCGATGGCGTCGTCCTGCTGGACAACCGACACATTAGCCAACTGGGCGAGCAGATCATTGCAGAGCATGGATTCCTGGCCGATCTTGATCACTTTGCGATTGTCGGACTATGCGAAGATTGCAGGCCGGCGACTGAGGAGGCTAGCTGATAATGGAGCTGGATTCGGGCGCACTTGCGGCGCTCACCCTGGGACTGCTCCTGGGGCTCAAACACGCAACAGATGCGGACCACGTCGTGGCGGTCTCCACAATCGTGGGTGAGTACCGGAACGCATGGCGTGGCATCTGGGTCGGCGCTTCGTGGGGCCTCGGGCACACGACACCCCTTCTGGTTTTGGGCACGGTCATTCTGCTGTTCAAAGGCCCGGTGATGGACCGGTACGAGTCCGCCGCGCCGGTGCTAGAATTCGGTGTGGGCGCCATGCTGGTCCTTCTGGGGGCGCAGGTCCTGTGGAATCTCAGGCGTCGCCGCCTCCATGTTCATGAGCACGTCGAGAGCGACGGCTCCCACGTCCATATACACGCGACCCATTCACCAGGGGCGGGCCCGGACGCCGGGCAATCCCACGGCTTCTTCCACTTTGGCAAGCCGTTCTTCCGCGTCAAGTCGTTCACAGTCGGAGTCGTGCACGGGCTGGCCGGTAGCGCTGCTGTGATGCTGATCTTGCTCCCGACACTCTCATCGGTGTGGGTCGGTGTGGGCTACCTCATCCTGTTCGGCGTGGGCACAATCCTATCGATGTCCGCCATCACTCTGGCGCTTGGGGTACCCTTTGCGGCCACGGGCGGCTCGCAGCGCCTCAACCGAGTGGTCGCAATAACGGCAGGTGTGGCGAGTGCGGTGATCGGCCTCGCGCTGATGACCGACACGATGTTCGGCACGTCCCTCCTACCGATATAGCAGCTGCACACGCTTAGTGGAGCTGTGAAGGTGTATTCCAGGGCCTGGACCCTTCAGCACGACCCTGAAATACAGATGACTTGCCACGGCCCCTATACAAAACCATCTGAGGGCCAGCACCTCAGGATTCTGCGCGTATGAACGATCCCTACCTCGCTGAACTGAGGGGATTGCTGGATCGGACTATACCTCGGCTTGCCTCCACAGATAGGCTATCGTTCAATGGCGTATTCGGGGCTGTTGGTGGCTATATCGACGACAAGATATTCATCTCGTGTGGGAACTTCGGCATCGCTCTTCGACTTCCGCCGGCAGCCCTGCAAGCCGTATTATATGAAGACAATGTGCAGCCCTTGAGATATACGCCTTAGGGAAATATCAAGAGGGAGTACGCGGTAATTCCAAATCGGATCCTGGAAGATCGTATGCTGCTCGCCCAGTTGATGGACGAGAGCGTGAGTTACGCACAGGGCATCTAGTCGCCTTGAAAAGACCGCCGAAGTGGACTCTCAGCGCCCCTCGGAACCCATCTCCTGCCACAGGGCCGCTGCGCCTTTCAACCCAGCGTCGTCGCCGCCCTCGGCTCGGACGACTTTGACACCGATGGCCGGACACCCAGGCTGGCAGGCGTTGAATGCGTCGCGGACCGGGCCAAGCAGGAGGTCTCCGGCCTGAGACATCCCGCCACCTATGACGGCCGTATCGGGCGAAAATAGGTGAGCGAGGTTGAATACCCCTATTGCCAGGCTTTCTGCTACTTCACGGAACTGCCTGGCAGCTTCTGGGTCGCCCTGCGCTGTCCTCGCCGCTACCGATGCGCCGTCGTCGCCAGAGAGGCGTCCCAGGGCAGTTCCTGACCCCAGGGTCTCCACGGTCTCCCCGGACCTGCGATCGATGATTGTGTGGCCGATCTCGGCGAGAGAGAGCCGGCCGCGCACCAGCTTACCGCCCAGTACCACCCCGGCGCCTACGCCAGTGCTGACGGTGACATAAACCATATCGGTGGAGGAGCGTCCTGCTCCATAGGTATACTCGCCGAGGGCAGCCAAGTCAGCGTCGTTGGCCAGTACGGCGGGAATGCCTAGCTCCGCCTCCAGGAGGATCGACTGGATGTGCCCCTCCCAGTCCGGCAGGTTAGGTAACCGCAGAGGGGCGCCCTTCGAATAGTCGACGGGTCCGGGGATGCCAACGACGACTGCGCTGGGTCGCCCGCCGGGGCCGTCGATGGCCTCGGCGAGGACTCGCGCTAGCGAAGTGGGGTCGTCTTGCGGCGTAGAAATGGCCTGCTTGCCGCTAACCACACCGTCGGGGTCCACCCTGGCGACCCTGAGCCGGGTCCCACCAACGTCACAGGCAAGAACTATCGGAGCCTCTCGTCGATCCTCAGCCATACCTCTACCCCACACAATTTAAGGTTCCTGGTATTAGGATGCGATTCCAGGGCCAACGATAGCATAACGATAACGTGGCCAAGTCTTGACCGTTCCAATGGACGGCCCTATGATCCCTGAACGAGCGAGATAGAGCCAAGAGGAGGATGGAGTGGCCACCGAACGTACAGCGGCTATCCCGGATATGTCGGGCAAGGTGATTACCGTTGCGGGCGCGATCGACCCGGTTGCGCTCGGTCAGACACTGATGCACGAGCACCTGTTCTTGGACCTAAGGCAAAACCACCTGCCCCACCTCAAGACGGTGCTCGTGGAGGGCCGGTCCGAGCCACTGTTAACCTCCGAGGACTTTCCGGCAACCGAACTGGCTGTATGGGAGGCCAAGGTAGACTTCGGGAACCTGCATCTAGCTCGACACGAGGCCCCCATCGCCGATAACTATGTCCTGTCTGACGACGGGTTGGCGGTCAGAGAGGTGATGGAGTTCAAGGACCGGGGCGGCTCCACGATCGTCGACGTGACAAGCATCGGCTTCAAGCGCGATCCCGAGGCGCTTCTGCGGGTTTCGAGGACTACCGGGCTCAACATCATCATGGGCACCGGCTACTACCAGAAGGTCTTTCACCCCCTCGACATGGACTCGCGAAGTATCGAGGAGTTGACCGCGGTGATCGTCCGGGACGTCACAGTCGGGGTGGGAGCCACAGGGATCCGCTCAGGCATCATAGGCGAGATCGGGGTGCAAGGTGGCCCTGTGACCACGAACGACATCAAGAGCGTAAGGGCGGCGGCGCGCGCAGGTCGGCTGACCGGCGGGGCGGTCTCGTTCCATAAGGGTGGCGAGGGCAGGGAGAGATTCCAGGTGCTGAACGTATACGCCGAGGAGGGAGGGGACATGTCCCGCGCCATCATGGGTCACTCCGATTTCATGGCGCACGACGTGTCGCTGGTGCTAGAGGTGGCGGAGCGCGGCGTATACATCCAGTTCGACCTGATCGGACGCTCCGAGGACCTGGGTGATTCTTTCGCGAGCAAGGATGCGAGGGCCATCACGGCGCTTGTGGAGGCGGGCTACGAGGACCGGATACTGCTGTCCCATGATGTCTGCTGGAAGGTCCACCTGAAGCACTATGGCGGCTTCGGGTACTCCTTCATTCTGGAGCGCTTCCTACCTTATCTACTCGAAGCGGGTGTGACGCCGGCCCAGGTACGCAAATTCATGGTCGACAACCCGGCCAGGGTACTGCCCTTCGTCGCACCCAGACCGCTCTAGCGATCTGGGTGCGAAAGAGCCTGTTTATTCTGGCAGGTTGCGCGTCAGGATGCGGGAGCGGTCAGCGTGCGAGAGAAACGGCTGTATCTGGGTCACAAATTCAGCCAGCGACTCGGCCACGGTCAGGTCGGTGTTGTCGATGACAATCTTTTTCCGCAACAGCGATCTTGTATGCTGGTCCTCGAACGCCGCAAGCACCTTTTCGACATCGCCATCCTTTACAAGCGCGTTCTCATGCGGGTTGGCCTTCATGCGTGCCCTGATTGCCTCCGGGGACGCTTTGAGCAGGATCAGGACGGTGTCACGAGCGATCTCCAGTAGCTCAGCCTCAGTGGTCCTGGCAGCCTGCTCTCGATCGCCATACTCGCCAGCCCTTCCATACCCGTAATACAGGGGGGCGTAGACCGCCTCATCTATGTGGAACCCCACCATGGTGTGATCGGCGTCGTGGTAGAAGCTGGGGGACAGGTGGTACTCCATGTGGTAGCGCTGGAAGCTCTCTCGGAGGTTCGCGCTCAACGCCAGGAACCCCTCGTTCTCTTCCTTGGTGTGCTCCGCATGGGACAGCTGGGGAGCCTTCCAGTGATCATGGATTCCCATCTCGCCGCCCATAGCCCGCTCGACCCAGCCGCTGATCTCCTGAATAAGGGTTGATGTTCCAACGTACTCGCAACCGATCAATATAAGTCTCACTCTCGCCTCCTAGTGCTGGTGCTGCGCACGCTTAGTTGGGGTGGGCCCGGCACTTGCCTCTTACTCGCAAACTGCCAACCGGGGATTCGTCAGAGGAGCATAGCCCCTTTTGTGCGATTTATCTACCCATGCGTGAGGGTATTTCTCACTACCTTCTGGGTCTATGGGCTATCGGAAGCGGAACGCGTATAAGTCAGCGTCCTTGAGCGCGACGCGGAGCCTGACCGGTGTGCCGGCGAGGTCGCCTAGATTGGCGCCGCCGTTCCAGGCCATGACATCTTTGATCTCATCACCGAATTTTTCGGGGCAGTCTTCCAAGTTGAAGCCCGGAAGCGCGTTGCCATCGGCATCCTGAATTTCGACGCGGACCGACCCCACGGCGGACGTCGAATAGTTAATCTCTAGCTCGGAGCCCTCGAACCGCATCGTATGAGTAGTGAACTCGCCGCCGTCAAAGCCAGCATTCATCGACACGAAACCATCGGTGCGAAGAGAGTAGCGGCGTATGCGCATCGTCGGCAAATCCTTGTGCTCCATGCCAAAGAGCGATATCTCTTCAGGGGAGGTCTGCAGGACTCCACGCTCCATGTAGATCCCGCGCTCGTGCCAGTTGTTGAAGTCTAGCCCGGGCCTCACAAAGGCCTCCATGAAACTACGATCGAAGTTTATGCCATCTCGGCTGGACATGAACACAATGTCACTGAGGCCAGGGGTGGACCAGTCCGGGTCAGGGCTGCGTGCGGCAATAAATCGCGATGGAAACATCAGATATGTGCCTGGCGCTCGCTCATACTGCACGCAAGAATTGGTATACAGGTCTTCATATGGAGCGCCACCGGGGTCGACTACCTCCATGGGGCCCCAGTTGATGAAGTCGGAGGACGTGGTACGTCGAATCCAGCGGTAGGTTTCCTTCCAGATGCTTATGTCATGCTCACGCTTTTCAGGGGTAGTTCCACCCGCCAGGCCTCGGACATACATGACGTATTCGCCGCGCCACGTGTCCCAGAACGGTATGTTGAGGGTGTCGAATGGGCCGTTGGTCAGAACCGGCTCTTCCTGCATTTTATGCCAGTGCAGGCCGTCGGGAGAGGCCAGTGCCAGAAGGACCTTCTTGTCGCGCACGATGGACTTGTAGCGCTCGTTGTCCGGAGCATCCGGGTTTTCGTCACGGAAGGGTGCGAAGTTGATGCCGGGGCCGGTCCACACCAGGTTGTTGTCAGTCGATCCTTCGAACTCAAGAGTGCCCACGTCAGGCTTCTCCCAGTGGATGCCATCTGCGCTGACGGCGTAGGCCGTGATTGAGCCGGCGTCGACCTCTCCGCCTGGGGGATCACAGCGGTACCAGCTGCGGTAGCCGTCGCCGTCAGGAAAGGCGACCATATAGCAGACCCCGCGTCCTTCCCAGGGCTTTTCGGACGCGATGGCGATCTCGCGTGGGACGGGCTGGTGCAGCCGCCTCTCAACAATCTTGGCATGGTCGATCCAGAAGTCGTCTAGAAAGAGCTGGCGGTCCGTTCCGATCGATACTGGGGCGTCCAAGGTTAGTGTCGCTCCTGTCTATGATATGTGGAAGGTGTACGACTTTACACCAGTGGTTGCAGGTTGTCACCGTGGAGCCGTTGGGGCTCCTTGACCCTTATGGGGGGCAATTGCTACACTGAATTGCGGAGCGATCGTGGGCGGTTAGCTCAGTGGTTTAGAGCGCTGCGTTGACATCGCAGAGGTCATTGGTTCAAATCCATTACCGCCCACCACAACCCTGCCGGGTATCGCTCTCCCCCAGCCGCCGACGCGGCCCCGTGGTGTAGTGGCTTAACACACTGCCCTGTCAAGGCAGAGATCGCCGGTTCGAATCCGGTCGGGGTCGCCACTGCAATACATCATTTGACAGTCCAGAGTATTGCAGGTCAAAGAAGGGTTTCAACTCAGCTTTTGGTGTAACACCCAGAACGCTCTGGTCCTTCACCCATACGGACTCGAACAGGGCTTTCGCCAGCTTGTTCCGATGCTTCTGGGTGGCCTCCCCCTAGGCCGAGGCTACGTCTTGCAAGAATTCAGCCAACCTTGTGACTGTCTCCTCGTCGTGGTCAGTCCACAGTCCCCACGTGCGTGGGGTTGAACTCAACAATATCCAGCAGATGGGTAATCTACGAGGTCTTAGTGAGCTACAAAACCTACCTATATGAGTCATTCTGGAACTGGACATCTTGATAAGGCGTAGCTTTATTCAATTGCCAGGGATAGGGATCGTCACCGAGAGAATTCTCTGGGATTCAGGAATTTTATCTTGGGATGATCTTGTCGAATCGGATTATCTGCCACCAAATATCAGCCGAAGGCTTCCTGGCCTGGAAAAGCGCTTGGATGAATGCAGGCGTCGTCTGGAGACCTATGACGGAGCTTTTTTTCAGTCCTGTTTCCCAAGTAGTGAAAGATGGAGGCTCTACGCAGATTTCCGAAGTAGGACAGCTTTTCTCGATATCGAGACGACCGGCATCAGTCCGGCGAACAGCTACATCACAATGGTAGGAGTACTGGACACTAAGGGCTATACCTCGTATGTGACAGGCGAAAACCTCGAATATCTACCAGAATGTCTTGAGGCTTATGACTTAATCATCACATTCAACGGAACATCGTTTGATCTGCCGTACCTTACGCACTACTTTGGGGATATCTTCAGGAACAAGGCGCACCTGGATCTCAGATACCCGCTCAAACAACTGGGATACAGCGGAGGGCTTAAGGTTATTGAGCAGACAGCCAATGTTGGCAGGCCATCAGAGTTCGCTGCCCTCAATGGCTATGACGCGGTGCTCATGTGGAGAATGTGGCTCAACGGTGACGAAGGAGCACGAAACACGTTGGTGCGATATAACGCTGAGGACGTGGCATCTTTACCGGAGTTGGCGGACCTAATCCACCACCAACTACAGGCCTCCCTCCCATTGCCACCACATACATTGGATAGCTGGCCCAGAGTGATCGATGAATTGCCATACGATCCGAAGGTCATCAAATATTTGATAGCAAACAAGCAGCCTTGAAGGCTAGAAATGACGTTACATATTCCGAAAACTAGTGGCTGGCACTGTCCTCACTGCGGCGTGACATCCACTCGTCGGGGTTCTCACTAAGACACCGAGCGGCCTCCGAGTCCTCCTCGACCTCATCCCACTCCAGCGCCCACTGGGCATCAACCGGGAATATGCCGTCCGCCGGTGGGTCAGCTTCCTCGGCGACAATGCGCTGGAGCCGCTCCTCGTAGGTTAGCCCTTCCCCATCCCAGCGCCGCGCTGTTCATTGGGACCGGCAGTACGCTGCTCGGCGTTGAGGTCCAGGACGCGGCCTCGTAGGGCACCCGTGGGCTCTCCTGCGTCTAGGGCGAGGACACCGTTAACTAGCACGTACGCTACCCCTTCGCTGTAACGGTGCACGTCCCTCAGTGTAGACCTGGGCTGGATACCCTCTAGGTCCAAGACTGAGACATCCGCCTTATATCCTTCGCGGACAAACCCGCGGTCCTGCCAACCAAGGATCTCGGCGGGCAGAGATGTGGAGGATCTGACAGCATGGGCCACACTGATAGCGTCGCGGTCCATGGCATATTTGCGAATCTTGGTGGCGAAGGTGGCGTAGGCGCGGATGGCCTGGGGCGCGCCCAACTTGCCCGCCGTCACACCGAAATAAGGATAATCGCCGTCACTACCAGTGGCCACGAAGTCTTTCGCCATCGCGTACTCCAGGTCGTCTTCGGAGTGCATGATCACAATGGCGTGTGTCCCCTCGAGCGCAAGACGTATCGCAGCGTCAACCACCGGCTCCCCAATGACTCCCGCTGCCTCGGTCAGTGACCTCAACTCCACGTCCTTTCGATCCGAACCGAATACCAGCAGGTTGTCGGCGCCTCCCAACTGCTCGATGTGTTTCGCCACCCGTGCTCGGACCTCTGGACCTGACCGGTTATCGGCCAGGCGGGCGACGAATCGGGCACGCTCGTCCGGGTTCCCGGGCCCCTGGTGTGTGCCGAGCCAGGACGAGAGTCCATGGAGGGCGGCGCCTTCAGCCGGAAACGATTGGGCAATGGCCTCAGCCACAGCATCTTTGAGTACTTCAGGACGTTCGGCCAGAAAACCCCGCTGCTCAGGCCCGACACTATCTCCGGAAAGCTCCGCATGAAGGGTCAGCACCACATCGTCTTCAATCCTGTCGAGTATCGTCCGCAACCTGACCGCTCGATCTTGGACATCGCCGTCCTCTCCCAGCCACACATCTTCCGGCACGAGCGGGGCCGGGCCGCCTTCGACGAAGGGGAATTGATCGGCATAGACCCGCACCCCACGACCTCTTGCCTCTTCGATCATGTCGGTTGCCTCTCGTAGTTTGCCCCAGTTGCGCCTATAGACAGCCTTGAAGTGGGTGACTACGGTTACCACCGCTGAGTCCTGTGAAATGCGTATTGCCTCATCGACCGCGTCCAATAGCCCATCGGCCTCGTTGCGAATGTGGGTGTGGTAGATACCGCCATACTGGGCTATCTTACTGACAAGCTCAACGATTTCGGAGGTGCTAAAGAAGCGATCGGGGGTGAAAACGAGGCCCGAAGACACTCCCACAGCGCCTCCCTCCATCGCATCGGTGAGCCGCTGCTTCATGCGTGCCATCTCTTCGGAGGTCGGGGCACTGGGCTCGAGACCCATCACCTGTCGGCGCACCTGCCCAAGGCCCACCATCAGAGCGGCATTCGTGCCGATGCCCTGTCGTGAGACCTGTTCTACGAGTCCATCAATCGATGCGCCGATGGCCCACGCGCCATAGCCGTCTGCGCCACCTAGTACAGTCGTGACGCCCTGCTTCAAATGGTGCACGCTGCCCGCAAGCTCCAAGTACGGCAGCCCACGCTCTGCGTGCGTGTGCATGTCAATGAAACCGGGGACGATGTACAACCCTGTAGCATCAATGGTCCGCACCGCCCTAGCACCACCAAGGTCGCCGATCGCCGTTATCTTGCCTGCCAGCACTCCCACGTCGGCTGCATATGGCTCGGACCCAGAACCGTCGATAACCCTCCCGCCCTCCAACAAAAACTCGAATGGAGTCCCCAAGTCTGGAGTTCGAGGATTCCGGCCTCTAGTCATTGAGGAGACTCTCCTGTGGTTGAAGTACGCGCCGACATCGGTGGCAGTTGAGGTGGTCGAAGCTTACTGTCGACCTCGTTGACTGTCAATCTTTTTCGTA
>JASLXL010000176.1 GCA_030740335.1 SAR202 cluster bacterium
ACGCAGTCATCCCTGGAATCGGCTCTGGAGCCGGTGCAGAGGGCGCCGTCGGTGTTGCCGTAGGCATAGAGACGGCCGTCGCAGTGGGGGTGGGTGCGGAGGGCGCTCCTGTGACCGCCCAAGTTGACGTGGATGGCGCCGTCCACAAGGGAAACAGTCGACGGCTGGGCCGCCGCCTGTTTCCCTGCCACGTAGAACACTATCTGGTCGCCTTCCGCACCCCCTTCGACCGCCTCGGTAGCCGAGTCGTCATCACATATCTGGAACGCTGCGGAGGTGCCATAGTTAAGATCGCCGCCGGTCAGGGAGTGCGTACGGGTGTCCTGCGATCCTATGCCCGTTGAATGGGTTATCGTTTGCGCGTAGTTGACGTTCCCAAACCTGGTCTCGATTAAGGTGCCCGAGGGCACAGGCGTGCCAGACTGGGTCTTTGCGACGCCAAATAGCACGTAGGGGACATCTGGAGCAGCGTCGATCGTGGCCTGGTTTACGTGGATGAGCAGGCTGAGCTAGTGCGGAAAGTATCGCCAGTGTGAACGCGCGGACCGACGTGACGGGCAAAATACCCTTACCCTAAGCACATGCTCCAAGTGACGGTGGACGCCCCGAACGGGGGCTTACTCTTCCGGGTCGCGGGGCCGGCCCTCGAGTTCACGGAGGAAATCCTCCATCTCGGTTGGCAAGGAGAGCGTATCGCCCTCCTCGACCTGATCCGAATCGTCGGTGGGTTGCTGGAGGTCGTACTCCCTCTCCATGTGCTCCAAGAGCCTCGCTACCCCTGGGTTATTTTTGACCCCCTGGGATATCTCTCGATACTGAATCTCGCCCTTTTCAGTATCTACCAACGAGTCGGGATATCCATAGAGGGCGCACATCGCCTCCATCATGCGGGCTACGCCCATGTAGTCATCGTCGAGTTGGACATACTGCGGCAGGTGCAGCATCAGGCTCGTAAACTCCACTCCCATAATCTCGAGGGACTGGTTGACCAGATTCACTATGCTGGTGGGGCCTTGATAGGTGTTTCGATGGATGGAGACGATGCCCTTGGCTCGAAGCTCCTGGTCTTCGGTGAGAGAGCCGGTGACGCGCAAGGGTCGAGTGTGGGGCACCGAGTCGTACATCGACCCGACACGGCAGTACTCGGTCACATTGAAGTGCTGCAATACCTCGACGATGGCATCGGTGAAGTCTTCGCCTCGCGCATGTGGCTCTCGCAGATGAAGGAAAATGTGGTCCCGGTCCGTGGCGTCGTCGTGGGCGGAGTGCACTTCACTGTTGGGAATCCTCAACGACCTCTGTCCGTCATTTGCTTGTGCCCGTGGACGGTACATTGTGAAATCGAAGAAGTTGCCCGGGCGGGCCAGCTTTCCGACCTTCCTCGCGCCGAGGTGACTCTCGATCTTTCTGAGTACGAGGGTACCCACCCGTCCGACATCTACCCAGGGCCGCAGCATTACCAGGGCCCGAGTATTGGTGAGGGTGGGGGCATCATCCGCGATCTCGAAGGCGCCAATTCTCATACAGAACATCCTGACATAGAGCGTCGGACTGTGCAAGCCCGCCAGATTGCCACCAGACATGCGCCGGTCCGGCGTCCCAGGTTTGCGAACCATGCGTGGCAGAGGGGGCGACTACCCGGATGCACGATACTGCTCGGTGTGAGACTACGTCGGCTGCTGTGACGGGGCCAAGGGTCATACATGATCAGCCACTTCCAAGAGACTGGCCATTCAATAATCAAGCCGGTAGGCTAGGACAAGGACTGGATGTGGTGCTATGCAGACTCCGGCAGGAACCTAGCTCTTTGCCAGGGAAAACTTCAGTTCTAGCACCGTGTCGTCGTCTTCCGTGACCCTGGCCCACTCGGCGATTCTCCAGCCCACAACCCATGCGATGCGTCCCCCTGCGACCACCAATGGAGTTGCGTCCCGCATCTCCCGTGGCACACGGCTGTCCACCATGAAGTCCTGCAGCTTCTTGTGTCCGGATAGTCCGAGTGGCTGGAACCTGTCACCCGCGCGTCTGCTTCGAACCTGAATGTCTCGGATTGCCGCAAAACTGAGGTACTCGATGTTCGCGTCACGAGCAGACTTTCCGGTGGCTCTTTCCGATTCGATGCGGTTCATAACTCTGGCTGAAATGTTCCAAGGCTCTACCAGTGTCTCCCCGGGTACCGTAATGTCGTGATATCCGTCTATCGTGGTGGGAACACGGACCGTCCCGCCGACAGCGAATGTGATGTCCTCGTAGTCGACCGAAAAGAGCAGCCCTCCAGGCAGATCCAGTGATCGGCCCGCTGGTCCGCTCACCAACTGTGCCATCTGCTCGACGTGCCCCTGATCAAGCCTATCCAAGTCACCCTTTGCTTCGAGTACAGCCCTGCGCAGCAGGTGTGCGCGCACCGCCGGATCCATCACCGCGAGTGAGGCCTTGGGCAGGGTAACCACGCCCAGTTCGTGACGTGCCATATCGTTCCACGCCTCACCCGCTTCACGGTCAAGGTGGGCGACGCCCTGTGTTGCGCTTCTTGACAGCCTCAGCAGAGCCTCTCGAAAGGCAGGGTTCAGCCGCTCAAGAAGTGGGATCGCCTCGATGCGTAGCATGTTGCGAGTGGCAACTGTCGATAGGTTCGTCGTGTCGAGCCTGGGCTCGAGGCCAAGTGCGCTACAGAAGTCCAGCGTGTCTCGCTTGTCGATTGCCAGCAAGGGACGAAGCATTAGCAGGTCCACGCCGTCAATTTTACGCATAGACGAGGGCCGCATCCCCTGGAGCCCGGCCAGGCCGCTGCCCCTGACGATGTTCATTAAGATCGTCTCCGCCTGGTCGTCAGCGGTGTGCCCCAAAACGACTGCCCTCGCACTCTGGGCCCTACGAACCCTGGAGAGGAACTCGTACCGAACCTCACGCGCGGCGGCCTCTACAGAGAGGCGTCGTAGAGTGCGGACCTCCTCGACGTCTACAGCCTCGGAGGTGAGTGGGATACCCAGCGAGTGGCACTGGTCGGCAACGAAGGCGGCGTCCGCTGTGGAAGCGGCGCCCCGAAGGCCGTGGTCGAGGTGGGCACAGTGCAGTTGCGGTCCGTCGTCGCCACTCAGTTTATGCAGTGCGTGGAGCAATGAAAGCGAGTCGGGTCCGCCGGATACCGCGACTACGAGTAGGTTCGTCGTCATAGCATCGCACTTGACAAGAGCGGTGCGAACCTGCTCGACAAATCGCTCTGGCGAGTTCACTATGCGCATCAGACGGCGCG
The DNA here is from genome assembly GCA_030740335.1 of SAR202 cluster bacterium. Next base: position 3,254 of record JASLXL010000176.1, read on the forward strand.
TGCCGGCCTTCTCGTCAACTTGACGGCTTCGATCTTCAGCCGGTCCATCTCAAGCACCTCGACGGACAGGTTATCGAACTCGAAGGTTTCTCCAGTGGTCGGGATGTGTCCGAGAGTCTCGAGCACAAACCCGGCGACGGTCTCGAAGTCGCCGTCGCCCAGATTGATTCCGATCTCATCCTTGATCTGGTCGACATTCATGCCGCCCTCGAGTTGGAATGTGTTTTCTCCCAGCGACTCATACTCCTCGGCGGGGCTTACACCTTCCTCTCCCACGCGGCCCACGACCTCCTCCAGCAACCTTTTGAGGGTAACGAGGCCGGCGATCCCTCCAAACTCGTCGATGGCGATGGCGATCTGGTTGCCCGATCCACGTAGCTCGTCGAACAGCTCGGCGATCCGCTTTGTCTCAGGCACGAAATATACGTCACGTATGATGGTGGTCACGGGGTCGTCGGAGGTCATTTCGCTCGCGGACATCGCTCGGAGAACATCTTTGGCCGAGAGGATCCCGATCACATCATCGGTGGACCCCTTGTAGACCGGGAAACGGGTGTGCGCGTTCTCAGCATAGACCTTTAGGAACTCGCCCATCTGCGTTCCTCGCTCGATGAAGATGATCTCTGTTCGTGGCGTCATCATCTCGCGGACCTGACGGTCCCCGAAGCGAAAGACGCTGGCCAGCATCTCCGCCTCGCTCATCTCCACACTGCCCTCGGCGCCGGCGATATTGATCAGCATGCGCAACTCCCCCTCAGTTATAGATGGGGTGACCAGCGCGCCCGCGCCACCGATGAGCTTGAGGATCAGCCGGGGCAGCAGCGTAAAGACGAAAATGATCGGCGTCTCCAGCGCCATGATGAGGCTCACCGGCCGGCTGACCACCATAGACCATCGCTCGGAGGCCCTGAACGCAAGGCTCTTGGGCGTGATCTCACCGAAGACCACCACAAGTAGCGTCATAGTCACGGTGGCGACCAGGACCGAGAAGCCGCCAGTTCCCAGTAGTCTTATCGTAAATGCAGTGCCTACGGAGGTCGCTAGGATGATGAAGGCGTTTTCTGTTAGCAGGATCGTGGCGAAAAACTTCTCCTGCTCATCCACGCCCACTATCCGCATGACTGTTCTCGCGGCCCGGTTGCCTTGTTCGGCCAGATGTCTCATCCGCACCTTGTTGACCGAGATTAGGCCGGCCTCGGAGCTGCTGAAAAAGGCCACGGCCAGCAGGCTGGATATCAGTAACACGAGCTGAAGCGTCGTGCCGGATCCCAGATCGATTGTCGCTTCCATAAGTAACCTCGCTGTTGGATAGCCGGTGCAGTGTCAGCCATGTCGTGACTAGCCGGCTCCGCCATCGTTCTGCATCCACACAGTCGGGCCGCGTCTACCCTAGTTACGAACGGCATGCCTGGTTGCGCACGACGCGAAGATCAGCATTCAGATCAGCGGAATGATACGACATAAGCCGTAGAAAAGTCTGGACCATACCCATCGGCGGCCAGGCGATTGCCGCCGTCGGCTCTCACCAGCAAGGAATTCCTGTCCCGTTTTCGTCCAGCCCACTTGACCGAGCACGCTCGTGGTATCATAATGAGCCATCGTTCGGCGAGCCGGACAAATTGGCAACGCGATTCTGAGAATTACGAAATCTTCGACTGCATTCTTCACGGGTTGTCCATACCTGTGCTGTTCGGCACAGCGGCCCTCTCAAGGCGGACAGGTCCGTTCGCCTTG
>JASLXL010000177.1 GCA_030740335.1 SAR202 cluster bacterium
GTTGTTCCCTGGCCCGTAGACCTTGTGGGGACTGGCTATCACTGCGTTGCCGTCCTCAATTAGCGGCTTGTACTGCCCCAGATGGTCCGCCCCTGAGCCGGAGGACCCATCCAGGTCCAGCGCCCCGGTCCGGTCAAACATCTTGACCTAGTGCATCATGTTCTCGACAGTTCCGCCAACTGCAAGGAGTGGTCGGTCAGAAAGTAGCAGTGTGGCGAAATGAAGACATGGTAACCGTTACCCTTGGCGGTTTTCATCAGCGTCTCTATATTGGCGATGGCGCCGTTTGCCTTGACGCTTTCGCCAACGAGGCCCCCGACAACTCCTTGTTCACTAAAGAAGTCGTTCTGAGGGTCGGTGATCAGTACAGAGCTATTGCTCTTGTCGAAGTCCATTCATTCTCCTTGTCATTGAGGGCTTGTGAAACGTACACGACTGCGGGTTCGCGGGGAGTGAACTCTGGCCCACGCTAATGGTACATAGTCGAACTTGCCATACCGCTGACTTGGATGCAATCCGGTCGCTGAAGATTTTCGGTCTACCACGGGAGCTTATGGGTCGTGCACCGGGGGCGAACTTGACAGGTATTGGAGGGCGATTAACACTACCGGCAAATACTACGTAGTGATTCAGGAGGCTGAAATGGGTAAGAAGAAGGTTCTCATTACCGGGGCCAGCGGTCTGATCGGCGGTCTTGTGCGTGAAGGTCTCTCTGACAAGTACGAGTTCAGCGCGCTGAATCGCCGCAAGGTCGAGGGCATTCCATGTCTTCAGGCGAGCGTCGCTGACCGCGACGCCATCCTCCCCGCCTTCGAGGGGATCGACACTGTGCTGCACCTGGGAGGGCACACCGATGGGGATGACTGGGACATACAACTATCCGTGGATATCGGGGGGACCTACAACGTGTACGAGGCCGCTCGCAAGAACCGCGTCAAGCGGGTGATCTTTGCCAGCAGCGGCGGCACTACCCTGGGCTGGGAGTATGAGTCACCCTATTTCGAGATTGTCGCGGCCCAGTACGACAAGATACCCGAGACGTGGCCGATGATAACCCACGAAATGCCTGTGAGGCCGGCTGGTCTTACCTACGTTGCCAAGGCGTGCGGGGAGGTAATCGGGCGCTACTACTCTGACCGGTACGGGATATCGTCCATCAATATCAGGCTCGGCGCGGTCCTGGATAGCGATCATCCCGAGGCGAGGCGGCACTACCCAGGCTATCTTAGCAAGGCCGACTGTGTTCAGATGGTCGACAAGTGCATCAGCGCTCCGGATTCGGTTCGCTTCGACATCTTCGACGCCATCTCTGACAACAAGTACCGCTGGCGGGACACGAGTCATGCGACGGATGTACTCGGGTGGATGGCGGAGGGCAGCGCCGAGAACTACGAGATTGCAGACAAGGGCGGACCGCACCAGATCGGCGAGACCTGGGGCTACGAGCCCGAGGTATCCTAGGGCATTGAGGTGCGCAGGCGGGCAACGCCGCCTGCACACCTCCTATTTCGACATTCTTGGCCTGACGGTAGACAGATGGACGGAGGTCGTATCTACCATGTCATGCTGAGGAGACCCCTACGAAGCATCTGGGGCGGGGGTAGCGCATCCCGGCTGTGGCAATGAGATCCCACCTCCCCAGACCCTTCGCTTCCACTCAGGGTGACACGGGTTTAATGGGTGGGGGGTCTCATAATGCAGGTCACCCAACCCGAGGGCCATACATGAACATCCCAGATTCACGACACATCTCCAACGGCCTGACGATCACATCGAGCGGCTACTCTGACCAGCCGTACGTTGTCAGGAACGACGATGGAAGTTGGACCTGCCTCATGACCACCGGCTCAGGTCGGGAGGGACAGCACGGGCAGCACATCATCGCCGTGCGTAGCCTGGATCAGGGCCAAACCTGGACCGAGCCCGTGGAGATCGAGCCGCCCGACGGCCCCGAGGCAAGCTGGGCGCTGCCGTTTCGGACGCTGTTTGGCCGCACCTACGCCTTCTATACCTACAATGCGGACAACCTGCGCACGGTCCTTGCCGACGAGGAGTTTTGCGTAAAAAGGGTCGACACCCTCGGCAAGTACGCCTTCAAGTACTCGGACGACGACGGCCGGACCTGGTCGAAAGACCGACGCTACATCCCGGTCCGCGAGATGGAGATCGACCGGATCAACCCCTACGAGGGACGTGTCTGGTACTTCTGGGGAGTAGGTAAGCCTATCGTGGCGTCAGGCGCCATGATCCTGGGCTTTGCCAAGGTAGGGCGTTTTGGTCACGGATTCATGGTGACCTCCGAAGGCTGCTTTATCCGAAGCGACAACATCATGACCGAACGTGATCCCGATAAGCTGCATTGGGAGACGTTGCCTGACGGCGACCACGGCCTGAGGGCGCCCGTGGGACTCGTGGCGGACGAGATCAAGCCAGTCGAACTGTCCGACGGCTCTCTCTATTGCACATATCGCTCAATAGACGGCCACTCGTGTCATGCGTACAGCCGTGACAACGGCCACACCTGGACCGCTTCCGCGTACATGACTTACGCCGACGGGCGGTATGTAAAACACCCTCGCGCGGCCAACTTTGTCTGGAAGCTGGACTCTGGCAAGTACATCTACTGGTACCACAACAACGGCGGAAAGTGGTACGAGGACCGCAACCCGGTCTGGGTTTCCGGTGGTGTGGAGCGGGACGGCCCGGAAGGCAGAGAGATCGCCTGGTCGGAGCCCGAAATACTGATGTACGGCGACGACCCTCGCGTCCGAATCAGCTATCCGGACTTGATTGAGGACGGCGGCAAGGTCTTTATCACCGAAACACAGAAGGTGGCAGCTCGCGTCCACGAGATTGATATGGCGCTGCTCGAAGGCCTCTGGGCGCAGGGTGAACTACACGAAATCACGACTGATGGGCTGGTCCTGGACCTACCGACCGATGGAGGGCACATGCCTGACGGAGCGCCGGCACCACCGCTCCCGGAGTTTAGCGAACGCGTCATAGTTCAGCTTCCCGAAGGGCCGCGTCCTGGGCATGGGACCCACGATATTCGAGCAGGATTTGCCATCGACATGTGGTTTCGCCTTGAGTCGTTGGATGCGGGCCAGGTACTCGTGGACAATCGCACCGAGACGGGGAAGGGATATTCCATCGAGACCACCACCCGGGGGACAATACAGGTCGTGCTCAACGACGAACGCACCGAGAGTCGTTGGGAATGCGACCCGGTGTTGGAGACGGGCGAGCTTCATCATGTTGCGGTGATCGTGGACGGCGGACCCAAGGTCATCTCCTTCGTCATCGATGGAGTCCTCAATGATGGTGGCGAGCACCGCCAGTTCGGCTGGGGCCGCTTCAATCCCCAGTTCAGGAACGTGCCCGGAGATGACATTATTAAGATAGGCCCGATATTGGACGGCAAGATCGAAAGGCTTCGTATCTTTGACCGGTATCTCAGGACCTCTGAGGCTATCGCCAACTACAGGGCAGGGTTGTAGATTCGGATGAAGCCAAGGCACACCAATGTAATCGTGATCGTTGCCGACGACCTGGGATACGGCGATATCGCCGCGTTCGGTAACCCGATCGTGCAGACGCCCAATCTCGACCGGATGGCTGCCGAAGGTGTCACGCTGACGCAGCACTACTCCGCATCGCCGATCTGTGCACCGGCACGCGCCGCGCTGCTCACCGGGCGCTACAACCACCGGACCGGCGCAGTCGATGTGCCATCCAACCGTGGGCTCGACCGGATTTCACTCTCGGAGACGACGGTCGCCGACCTGTTTAAGGCCGCCGGCTACGCCACCGGGATGGTCGGCAAGTGGCACAACGGCGTGCACGCCATACGGTACCACCCGAACGCCAGGGGTTTCGACGAGTTCGCAGGCTTCCTGAACGGCGGCATGGATTACTGGCAGTGGATCCTGGACTACAACGGGACGCCGAAACCTGCTGATGGGCGATACCTCACAGACGTGTTCTCTGATGAAGCGGTGGAGTTCGTACAGCGGCACCATGAAGAGCCATTCTTTCTGTACCTGGCATACAACGCTCCCCATGCACCGTTGCAGGTGCCGGGGGAGGTGCTGGAACATTACCAAAGTGTCGGCCTGACGCCCGCTGTCAGCGCGATCTACGCGATGATCGAGCGCATGGATTCGGGGATCGGTCGTCTGCGCGAGGCGCTGGAATCGCTGG
>JASLXL010000178.1 GCA_030740335.1 SAR202 cluster bacterium
CGGGCGGTGCCGCATCATCGAGGCCAGAGGCACTCCGATGAAGAGGAGCGCGATCCCGACCGACAAAGCGGCGTCCCGCCATCCGAATTCGTCTACCATCCAGCCCAGGGCTGGCACGAACAGGCCGCCGAACCCGACGCCAGACCACATTATGCCAAAGGCCAGTCCACGCTTTCTCTTGAACCAGTTCGCCACCGCGGCGCTCATCGGTGTCCCGAACCCCAGGCTGCTGCCGACGGATATCAAGAGAGTGAAGACCACGAAGAAAGCTAGCAGCGAGTTGATCTTGCTGAAGAGGATGTACCCTAGGCCCATAAGGGGGATACCGACCAGCACTAGTCGCCGCGGGCCCAGCCGGTCGACAGCCCAGCCCTCCAGAGGTCCCAGAAGCCCTGACTGCAGCCTGGCCAAGGAGACCACTGCGGAGATGATGGTGCGGTTCCAACCGAACTCCCGGGACAACGGGATTACGAAGTTACCGAAGCCCTGAAAATTGATGCCGGACGAGATGGACATACCAAGGCTGCCCGCGATGGCGATCCACCAGCCGTAGAAGAACCCGCGCCTGCGGGTCGCGGTATCAGAGTGCTGATGCGCGTCGTCCTGTGACAGCTTCAGAGGTTAGGCTCCCGAGAGGCAGGCAAAGTCCCAGTGACCATGTGAAATGCCGTCAAAGCGCTCCGCCGCCTGCTGGACCTGCAACTCAAGAAGACCTCCGTTAGATGCCTTGACCACAAACAGTCGCAGATGCGTCTCTATTAAAGCCCCTTGGGTAGGTTTCCGACTCTCCGCATATCCAGTGGCCAAAGACTACCCGAAGAACCGGAATTCCGCTCGGACGGGCACCGCTGTGTCGCGAAGACACGTTCTTTAAGTTCAATCAATCCATAGACGTGGCGGAGGCCCATTCCACCATATCCAACTTGTGCTAGCCGAAGGGTTGCCATTTTATGAACAGGCACCATATGAATTAGGGATTCCTTGCCATCTCTTTTCGAGCCTTATCCAACGCTTCAAAGCAGAATGCTGCGGCACCTTTGGAGTCATAGTCTGGCCGGGAAGATTGCTGCACGCTTACTTCTGCAAACACCGGCATGTCTTCTAGGCCGTTGGCTCGGAGCGCACCAAGAAATCCAGTGATATCGATACCGCCGGCGCCCGGTAGACAGAACTGAACATTCCCGTCTTTCTTCTCGCCATCCTTGATATGAATCATCGCCGCGTATGGGGCGCAAAGATTCACACTGCGGACCATCTCGCTGCCTTCAACAACGAAATGTGAAATGTCGAGGTCGAGCTTGAGGTTCGAATGTTTGGTCTGCTCCATCATCCAAACTGCCTTTTCGGGCGTCTCGAAATCGGTGCCAGCGTGAGCTTCGATTGCCACGACCACATCGTTCTCGGCAGCTATATCGGCCAAACCCAGAAATGCGTCCCTGATTTGCGCTTTCCCTGATTCCCACGGTGGCGCCGAACGGCCGTGCGTGGTGGTCACCATGATCGGCGAGTCATCGAAGTGAAGTCGGTGGGCCATTTCGAATTTCTTTTTCGTAAGTTCGAGCATCGCGATTCGATCAGCATTGGACGCACACACGTCAATATTTCCGAACATAATCGGCGATGAAAAGCCGAGATCCTTGCACAGTTTCCCCAGATCGATCTGTTGTACGAATGAAAAGTTTAGCGGTGACGTCGGCCAACCTTCGCTCAAACACACTTCTAGTGCCTCGTATCCGGCGTCTTTGATGAGTTGTAGCGCCTCGAAAGGGTCGACCATTTTCAGGGCATATGTCGAATAGCCAAGTTTGAATGCCACGAACCGCGTTCCCTTTCCGCAGGCAATCACAATAGCCCCCGTGCTAGCCTGCCGACAACGTCACCAGAGAGTGGTTAGACTTTGAGTTTCGGCCACCGCATGTTACGCACTTCATAGCTGTTGTCGAAACTCTGGGGACGAGGATGTTGCCGTGATCCTGAAGGCGTTAAACCTTCACACGTCGGCGTAGGTTAAACTATCGCCTTAGCCACCACTTCGGCTTCACGGGTCGGAGTATCAGCCGCCTGACTTCCCCCACCACAAGCTACCAGCAGCAACATAAATGCTGTGGGGCGAGGGACAGTGCAGACATGGGCAGGCTCGCGGGCAGCCCCGTGAGGTTCCGATTTCACCTGAAGAACGCATCCCTCTACTCCTTCCACACCCGTGGCCGCCGAGAACCAGCTCAGACGCATAACACGTCTGAGCCTGGCAGCAGAGGCCGGCCGTCCTAGATCAGCCCTTGATCACGCAGCCAGGGTACAACCCGCTCTACGTATTTCTCAGGCATTCTCTCCCCTCCATGACCTCGTATAGGCATGATCTCGTGCGTAAAATGCTCGGCGGCTCCTTTTCGGCTATACGCCTGCGCCACGGGAGTCAGTAGCCTTCCAAACCACTTCTGTCCGGCCCGCCGATCGTTGTAACCCGTCTGCACGAGAAGCGGCCGCGGCGCGAAGTACTCCACCCACCGGAGCAGATCGTTTCGCTGCACGATAGCGTTCTCTTCCATTCCAAGAAACTCCTCGAGATTTGGCCACCAGATTATCGGTTGCACGGCGACTGCCCCTGCCAGCTGCGGCAGATTCGCCAGAGCATGCAGACTCGCATAGCCGTGGCGGGATGTGCCCATAACGAATACCTTGTCAGGTGAGGCATATCCTCTTCGGACAGATTCCGCCATCACAGCGCCGATTCGGCGCGTGAGCCAGGCGAACCCATCTTTGCCGTTCCTCGCCCACCTGGCCAGGGTCCACAGGTCGTCGACCCCATCCATCAACACCACCCCGGCGCCAGCAAAGGTCAGCGCGTCGATCCACTTCATCATGATGTTGGTCCGGATCTTCGTGTCCAAATCGACGCGGACTGAAATGCTGTAGGTGGGCAGTATTGCGAGGGTACCGGCGGCACCAGAGTCGACGTGGTGACAAAAGTTACACCCGATGGGCCGATCGGAGTCCCGCACTGTAAACGGCGTCCACTCAACGTTGGTTGGGTTCCCTATCCCCATGCCATCACCTCACCCGTGACCGAGCGCACCTCCCTGTGGAATCTGAGGGAGTAAAGCCGAGCCCCGCGCATGCTAATGCCCAGCCGCACCGGCCTTCCCGACCAGTCCGACACGTCGGACTGTCCGTCCCAGGTGACCAGGCGATCCAGGTGATCGCCGGCAACCGGGTCACAGTCTGCAAACCCTCTGCCCTGCACGGCTCTTGCTTGGGCACCTTCATGCCCGGAAGCGTCCAGCAACTCGAACCTGAGATCGCCGCCGGCCCACGTCGACGCGTTGATCCGGAGTTGCTCGCCATCGAAAGTGAAAGGCCTCGTCAGACACTCTCCTATTGTCTCCGCCTCCAACGACATCAACCCATCTTGCCGCCAGGTCAGGGCATAATATGCCCGGTTCGGCTGGCTCGGGCGGGCAGTGGCTGGAGACGTGAAGTCGTGCTGCGTTCGCCTCACATGTGTCATCAGTAGAGATACCTCGCCGGACCGCAGGCCCACAAGTCCGGCAGCGCAGAAGTAGCCAACCTCGGCCCCCAAAGCGACTGTGTTAATCAGAGGAGCGCCGAGCTGCGCACGCCATGAAAGCCCGTCGCGGCTTGTGAGCATCCGTACCTCTGCGGGGCCTGTGCCCCCCCGGCTATAGTCTTGGAACATGAGATGGGCGTCTGCTCCCGGCCACCGGGCATAACCCGTCGAGACGCGACCGCCATCAACGTCGCCGTCCGGGTCCGGATACGCGACGGTCACGGGAGCCGCCCATTTCTCGAAGCTGTGGGATTCAGTGAGGGCAATCGTGCGCCGTCCTTCCGTCTGCACATCAAGGTATGCGAAGTACTTGCCTCGATCCGTGTCAAATCCCGCGAAGGTGGTGTCGCCATTGCCTTTGCCCGATAGCGCAGGACCCTCGCAAGGGTCCCAACGGAGCCCGTCCGCGGATACCGCGACGAACATCGCGCTCCTTTTCAGATAAGGGCCGCGATAGACGAGCTTGAATCGCCGCGCGGTTTCGGCGATGTAGTCCCTGAAGACGGATACACCCCGTAGTGAGCGACCGGCCACCGATGCATCGAATACGAGGTTGTTGTTCTTCGAGCCAGCGAACTCCACAATGCCGAGATTTGGCTTCACCCACTCGCTACCGTTGTCCGACTCGGCGCAGGCAACTGCCCAGGAATCCGATCCAGCGCCAATCGGTCGACATTCGTAGTACAGGCGAAAGCTTCCCTCTTCCTCAAACAAACTCCCGCCACCAGCCAAAACACCCTCCCACGGCATATCCATGGTCAGGATAGGCCGTGGATCAAGACGCGGCTTATGGACCGACAGACGGAGTCCACGAGGTAGCGGGGAACTGTTGGAGCCCTGGCCGTGGTCCACCTCAATTAGCCTCGAATCGACGAATACGTGCTTGTCACTCCCCAAATCGTGTAGGGATGGGCTCGACATCAATCTCTCTCTGTCCGGACGACACGGTACCGTATCACGATTGCCCTGGTCGACCTGGTAGAACAGCCTAGCGGCCTGGGAACTCACGAACACCGATCAATCATACAGCGCCATCAAAGACCGTCGTCTTGTCATGTCCTCAAGCAGGTCAGTGCCATCACTGACCATGTCCACATTGCCGGTCAGCCGTGGCTTGGCGATGGTCTTGACGGTCTCGTCCCGAATGGCTTCCCGGAGAGCTTTGGCAAGACGCTCGCCATGGATCACGATGAATGGCCGGTCAAAGAGAAGCACGGGGTCGGAGGAAAGGACAGGTGTGGCCCCAGGCGGTTGTGCATTTCGGGGACTAGTAGGTAGGCCACAGCCAATCCGGAGTCCCGTTTCTTCCAAGATGTTGTACTCAGCACACTGCTCAAGACCGGGCGTATCTATACACGGCATGGTGGACAGGATTCGGACAGGACCTGGATGAGTCCGAGGCTACGGACATTCGAAGGCGCTACTTCAAGGCGTATCCGGGTATACGTAACTGGCAGCAGCTACAGGGACGTAAGACCGAGACCAGGCCGGCACTAGGTCGTCGGCGGCATTGTCGGTGAGGTTGATCAGTCCTGAGCCGTCGGCGTTCATCATTTATATGTCAAGGGGCGCTGGAGTGGGATGAGGTCGAGGAGGGCACGGAGATTGCTTGGTGTCTCCGTGAGAACCCAGACACGTGGATATCACGCCGCAGTTAGCGACAATGCCAACCACTACTTTCCGGAATATGCAATTTCATTTCTAGCCTTCAAGGCTGCTTGTTTGCTATCAAATACTTGATGACCTTCGGATCGTATGGCAATTCATCGATCACTTTGGGCCAGCTATCCAATGTATGTGGT